>NZ_JBFODJ010000056.1:0-122310 GCF_040908265.1 Aeromonas sp. R5-1 | reverse complement strand
GTAACCGTTCACCGGGACGGTGTTGACAGCACCAACTCCTCCGGGAACGGGTAGTCGGTTTTCTCGATGCAGGACCTGACAACTGCCCTCAGCCACTCCTGCGGGCAGCGGCCCAATCGCTTGGCCGTCTCCACCAACGATAGGATACGCTGCCTGAACTGCTCGCCTCGATGCGACCAGACGCCATAGCTTCCCTTGCGCCACAGCACATAGCCACGCAGCGCCCGCTCCGCTTCATTGTTGGTCAGCGCTATCTCGTCGTTTTCCATAAAACGCCATAGCATCTCATCGTCCTTGAGCAGTAACTGGCAGCGCCCACGGTAGCGCTTGGAACACAGTACACTGCCCCGCTCCAGCTGCCTTCGCCAGCTTTGCCGACATCGCTGCAACCTTCGCTGGTACTGCTCCCGGCTTAAGCAGCCTTGTTCATAGCCATGCCGGGTTCTGAACACCGTGTCAGCCAGCAGTACCAGCCGGGCTCCGATAGGCTGGTTGACGGCGTCGCTACTCTCGGCAATCGCCGCCACGTTGCGCAGCACATGCGCCCAGCACAGTTGGCGCTGGGCGCTGTCGATGAAGCGGTATCCCGCATACTGGTCGGTCACCAGCACCCCATCAAGCTCACTGCCCAGCAACCGCTTCGCTGCCTCCTGACCGCGGCCAAACGCCGTCATGAAGCAGACCGCGACCTTGCTCAGGGCCAGCCACATCCAGCGTCGCTCACCGCCCCGCTGGTGCCGGGTTTCATCGGCATGGATGATGGCGGCAGACTGCACTTGCTGTTTGATGGCTTGGTGGGTCGGGGTGAGCATGGCGCTGACCCGGCCTTGCGCTTCACTGATGGCGCCTCGGCTAAAGCTCAAACCGAAGTGCTGCTTGAGCTGCTGCTGTATCTTGCTGATGCTCTGGTGGAACTGACCACTCTGCAAAGCGATATAGCTCAGCAGATTAGCCCCCATCTGGCTGTGGCTCACCGTATCGGGCAGGGCTGCTTCACTGGTGGTGACGCACCCACGGCAGGTGCCCCGATACAGCTGATGCTCTGTCACCACATAGCTGACCTCGGGCAGGTCAAACACCTGATGAACCCGGTAGGGCTTGTCATGGGACACCACCTGCTCACCACAGCAGGCGCACTGCCGGGCAGGATAGTGTGGTATTGCCGTCAGTCGGTCGTCCTCAGGATGACGTTCACGCCGCTGCCCCTTGTGGCCAGGCTGGGCACCACGAGCCTTGCCGGAAGCGGGGCGCTTGCGCGCAGGCGGGGTCCCCGAGCCATCAGTGGAGGGGGGCTTGGAGGAGTTATTGCTGTTTTGGTTGAGGCGGTCTTCAAGCTCGGCGATGCGCGCCATCAGCTTGTAAATCAGCTCGTTGGCTTGCTCGAGGGTCAGCGGCAGGCCGGGTGGTGGCGTAATGGGTTTGCTCATGACGTGATGGTGCCAAGCTGGCGGGATCAGGCAAGGGGCAACAGTGGATCAAGGGATGATCGTCTCACTTTTTCCTGTCAATGCCATCTGGGTGAACAGTTACTGTCCGACGAGCATATTAACTACAAATCAAGCAACGACACCATACAACCCATTTTTGTTTTACATATGTTAAATGAATATAAAAATGGCATTTTCAAGTTAATCATCATTATAGCTTCACTAATTTTTTATATATTTATCAATACATTGCACTTACATTTCCTCGTATGAGGCCCTTTTTTGCCAATTTTCCTCCCTTGCTGATTTCCCCCCTTCCCGGTTTTTCCAACTGTCTTCCTCCTACGAAAAAAAGACCAAAAAAACATATAAATCAAATACATGGGAAGAGGCAAGCCACTGAAAGAAAAAGAAAAAAATTTATTTTATAAGGGTTTACACCCACTTTCCTTTGGGATTTTTCCTACACACCATTCGGTCGATCAAGACAGATCCGATCGCTATCTTGATCGACGAAAAAACAAGCTGGTCCGAGGAGCAACCTGTTCCAGGTCCGGCTGCCACGACTGGTCGAATCGTCACCAACGTGGCAAGGCATGCCCCTGACGGGCAATGAACCAACCGGGTGGTCAATACCATCCAGAAGATATGTAGGAAATATCGTAATGAAGAAGACTCTGATTGCTCTGTCCGTGGCTACCCTGGGCTTTGCCGCCACCGCTCAAGCCGCCGTAGAAGCGTCTGCCGTCGCGACCTGGCAGGCCACTGCCAAGAAAGACACCACTTCCGAGCTGGTGGTCACCCCGCTCTCCAGCCTCTCCTTCCAATATGCCGAAGGGATCAAGGGGTTCAACACCGTCAACGGCCTGTTCGATGTCGCCATCAAGGGTGATGCCAGCGCGACCGACTTCACCCTGAAGGCGAAGAAACTGAACGGCACCCTGAATCACCTCGGTGGCGACTCCACCGTCGATGTGGGCGTGCTGTGGGGCGGCGCACCGGTCAGCACAACCGCCTACACCACCCTGATCGACACCGCTGCCGGCATCACGGGGGGGAATCTTTCTCCTCTTGCCAACGGCTTCAAGAACGATGCCGAACGCGTCACGGCGCAGGGTTCCTTCACTTTCAACATTGAAAGTGCCACTGCCAGCGGCACCCCCACCACCTTTGACGCCCTGCCGGACGGCCTGTGGAGCGGTGAAGTCAACGTCGAGTTCGTAGCGAACTGGAGCTAACTCATCCACCGCATACCATTGAGGGCCCTGCGGGGCCCTTTGTTCTCTTAGGGGCACATCATGAACCTGAAAATTGCAGCGATCTGGCTGCTGCTCATTCCCGGTATCAGCCAGGCGATCAATGTCGGCGCCGTCACCACCTTCATCGATGCAGGCAGCCAGGAGGTCGCCAAACAGATTGAAAATGGCAGCGACCAGGCCAGATTGGTCACGATCAGCGTGACACGCATCACCTCACCGGAAGAGGGAGGGCAGGAGATCCCCATGGAAGTCAGCGGCGAGCTGATGTTGTCACCCAGTCGGCTGATGCTGCCCGCCAATGCCAGAAACAACGTCAGGTTCTTTTACAAGGGCCCGCAGGATGACAAGGAGCGTTACTACCGCATCCGCTGGCTGGACACGGCGCTCTCCGTCGACGATCAGCGCAACGAACGCCGCCAGGCGGTTGCCACCACGTCAGCACAGATAGGCACCATTCTGGTGGTAACACCACGCCAGCACCGGTTCGCCTACGACCTGAAGGACGACATGCTCACCAACCAGGGCAATGCCTCCTATCGCACGGTAGCGTATGGCCCCTGCCTGAAAGGCGAGGAGCTGTGCAAGGAAACCTACTACGACCTGCCGGGCAAGCAGCGCCGGTTCAAGCAGGTCAATATGCGTGATCCAAAGAGCCACCTGGGACTCTGGCTGGGTCAGGAATTCGTCGTCATCAAGTAATCCCCAATCACGGTACCGCCCCACCCTCTTGCAGGGTGACGGCTCTCGTTCTCCACACCCGGAACCATGGTGCTCGATATGTTGAAAAAAGCCTGGCTGTTGCCGTTCTCCTGGCTGATTGCGATGTCAGCCTCGGCCAGCACTGCTGCCCCTCTCAAAATTGCCAACGTCATCATTCCTGCCAGTTTTGCCAAGGCGCTGGAAGAGGGGCTGGCGGTACCGGTACGCCTGCGATACACGGATGAGGACAACAGGATCGACACCCTGACCGACGACACCATCGGCAATGCCACCCTGCTGCTGCAAGACGGCAAGCTGCACTTGTTGCACCTTGATTTCAGTGCCGGCCAGCAGCAAGGTGTGCTGAACGATGCCCTTACCACTCTGCTCTCCAGCAAGCAAAGACGCACCTTTTCTGCCGATGGCGACTTGCAGATCGATGCCGATGCCAGCATGCAGCTGGACCTCGTCGCCATGCTGCTCACCATCCGGGTGTCACGGGATGCCTTTGGCCAGGCGAGGCAATCTGACAACCGTGTCGCACTGACCCCGACGGTGGACACCCTGACGGGCGTACAGCGCTACAACCTGGGTTACTCCTTCATCAATACCCCCCAGAGCGGACACCAGGACTCCAATTTCCTGCAGCTGGAGAGTACCGTCGGGCTGGGCGCGCACCATGTCGCCGTGGATGCCTCCCTTTACAACCTGGGTGAGCCGGAGCAGAGCGGCGATATCTACCGCGCCATGTACGAACGGGATCTCGATGATCGCCGCATCGCAGCAGGCATGGTCTCGACATGGGACCTGCAGACCCTGGGGGTGGTGACGGGCCTGACCACGGGTCGCCTCTACGGCGCATCCTATGGCAACCAGGCGCAATCTCGAAAACAGACCACCAACGAATCGACCACTCCGGTGCAAGTCTTCATGCCCGCCAACGGCGAGGTCAGGGTCTATCGGGATGAACGCCTGATAGGCCTGCAAAACCTGGCGATCGGCAACCAGCACATCGACACCTCCGCGTTCCCCAACGGGGTCTACAACGTCACGGTCGAAGTCTATGTCGACGGCCGCCTGACCAGCACGACCACCCAGCGAGTCACCAAGCTGGGCGGCAATCAGGGCTTTACCCGGGAGTGGGGATGGCAATGGTGGGGAGGCATGATGGAGAACAGCCAGCACAGCGGCGATTCCCCCCTGCTCGGTCTGTCGCTGGCACGCTCGCTGGATGCCCTTGATCTGGCGACGACCACCTATGCTTTCAGGGATGCGGCCGTCGGCGAGGCACGCGCAAGCTGGCAGGTCACGGATCGCCTCGGCACCCAGTTGCAAAGCATGCTGTCCACCGATCACTCCTGGCGGCTGGCGTCCAGCCTTTCCTGGCAAGCCCATGACAATGCCTCCCTGTGGGTCAGCCAGGAAAAACTGTATGCAGGCGATGCCCTGGGAGTGAGTGCAACCGAGCTCTACTCTGCCGGCATCACGATCAATCTGGGTGGCTGGGTCAGCGGCATGGGTCAGCTGACCTTCAACACCACGCACGACCGTCAGATGAACAGCGATCGCAGTTATGCGGATTACTACCAGCACCTCTATGCGGGCCGATACGGCACCCTCTCCATGCGCGCCAGCCTGCAGAGCGACAGTGGCACACTCAATGGATTCAGCAACAAGAGCATCACCCTGGACTACTCCATCCCGTTCGACAATCTGTTCAGCTTCGGCATGAGCAGCAACGAGCAGGGCCAGACCACGGCCAACCTCAACTATCAGAAGCGCATGGAGGGAGCCATCAACCTGGCCGCACTGAATGCCTCCCGCATGATGCACGGCAGCGACACACACAATATGGCGCTTTCCGGCACCCTGGGGTTCGAAAATAGGGTCATCGGCGGCACCATAACGCTGGGTCGCGGTCATGGCGGCGACGTGAATGGCAACCTGATTGCACGGGGTGCCCTGATCACCACGGAGAACGACGTGATCGCATCCAGCCGGAGCACCTCTGGTTCAGGCCTCATCATCAATACCGGCATCCACCGGGAAGGACAGATGCTCGCCAAGGTGAATGGACAGGACTACCCCCTGCAAGGGGAACAGACCTTCCTGGCGCTCCCGCCTTATCAGGAATACGAGGTGGAACTGCTCAACAGCAAGACGGGCAAGGACAGCTATGACATCAACACCGGCAAGCAGCGCTATACCCTGTTCCCCGGCAACGTCGCCACTCTGGATGCCGGCAGCAGCATCAAGGAGATGGTCACCGTGTTTGGCGTACTCAGGGCAGAAGATGGCTCGCTGCTTGCTAACGCCCGCATTGACAACCACATCGGCACCACGGTGACCAACGAGGTCGGCGAGTTCACCCTGGACGTGGACAAGGCCAACCCCATGCTGACTTTCCGCCGGGGAAGCGACTTCTGTGAAGCCGACCTGGATCTTGCACAACACACGGGCGCGGCCTGGGTCGGCATCGTGACCTGCCAGGGACTGCCCACCTACGCCATGGTGAGAGAGTATTGAACATGAACATCACACACAGATTGCTGCTGGTCATTGCACTTGGCGCCGGCTGGGCACAGCAAGGCAGTGCGGCTGTCACAAAATATAATCTGGCTGATGCCGATCTTCGTCATTTGCTGTTTATTGAAAATCAGGAGGACAACAATTTATTCATTACCCCAACCGATTATCTGGACCCTCGCTTGTCAGGTGGCAATGCCTGGACGTCCGACTCCAGACAGGTCAGCCTGGCATATGCTGACAATGGCTATAACTACACAGTCACCAACGACAATATCGACATGTGGGAAAACGGCCCGATTCGGTATCCTTATATCAATCAGCGTTGCATAAAGAGCTGGTCTGGATGTGACCCGCAAACGGCAGAGGCGGTCAACAAGCCGAGCGTCGTCAATGAAACAGGTTTCTTTGGATTAACGAAGGCGGCAACTGGATATGCTCATGCAAAATTGAGCGCCAGCTTCTTTGATTACCTGCGTACAATGCCGGTTGGAGCCATCCTGAACAGGGAAATGAACCTCTGCAGGACCACCAGAGCCTATGATGCAGCCTCGGGTGAGCGTTGCATAGATCAAAGCAGCGGCACCTGGTATGTGAGAAAGGTACAGCACAAGAAAGCGGGTCATCTTCGTTTTATACAGACCAATGCCATCAGTGAAGTGATCGTGGACAGCAATGGAGCACCCTATGTGTTACCCGGTTCACAAGGCTGCGAGAATTATCGGCTGGGTACCCGTGATGGTATTCTCTGCCGTTTTCTTGACTACGATTTCAGTCAGGATGGTAGTCAGTCCTTCTCCGATCCCTATGTATACACAAACATAAAAAATGCGGCCCTGAACAGCGCCATTGCCAGTGCAGATGTGCAAATGAGCGCAAATCTCACCAATTGGGCAAGCAAGGGTGCTGACTACAAGATCGGCTATCTCAATGGGCAGTCGTCTATTTATCTGTTTCTCTCCAGTAATTTTTTCAAACAGGTGGTCAGACTCGGGCTTCAGGATCAACTGACAAGAAGTTTGATTAACTTCAACATGCGAAATGTCAAAGCACCAGAAAGTGGGTTTTATGAATTCAGTGGCACCACTGAAATCGTGATAAAGCCGCGGGACTTCAGCGTATCCATCTTGTCTTCGGAGGGCGTCAGCAATCCTTACAGGGAGGGGCAGGTCGGAAAAGACATTCTGAGCTTCTCATACAATATCTCTGATAGCGGCCCCATCAGTGCCGATATGCTGGAAATTTCTATTTCACAGGACAGGGGGTCGCCTTATCGGGGATATTGCACTTTCTATCCGGCAGGCTCCTTCGCACCTGAACAGGCCGTCCCCATCCCTACCAGGCTGGTATTCGATTCGGTGGCTCATGGAGCGGGTTCACGGCACGCCATTCGCTGCGATCGCACACCGGTGGATATTCGCACCCTCGGAATACAGGACAATCAACCACCGCAGGAGTGGAATGATCCCGTCAACGGTCAGGGCATCACCCGGTTTTACAAGCTGGCGCTGGAATTCGACCTGACCGATCCCATGGTGCAGCGCACCATGGGCGACGAGATGTGGGAAGGCGAGGTGGAACAAAGCGGCACCATCACCATCAAGGGGACCTGGCGCTGACCATGGAGTACAACATGCATCGTCTACTTTGGCCCTTGCTGGGCGGCTTGCTGGCCTCACAGGCCGCCGCCCTCGACATCGGCGCCATGACTCTTGCCATGGCGCCAGAGCAGGAGTTCATTACCAGAACCCTGACCAACAACAGTGCTTCACCCAAGCTGTACGACATACAGATGGAAAAAATCAGCGACCCCACGGCCAGAGGCAGGACACTGCCCACCGTCCCCGGTGAGCTGCTGTTTGCCCCCAGGCGCTTCACCCTGCACGCCAGACATGCCCAGAACGTCAAGTTCTACTACAAGGGGCCCGCCGATGACCATGAGCGTTACTACCGCATCACCTTCACCGAGTCACCAGCAGCCCAGGTGGATGAAGGCAGCCAGACGCAGCACCAGGGAACCGTCGAGGTGAAACTGGCCCTGCAGTCCATCCTGGTGGTGCGTCCGCGTCAGTCACGTTTTGCATACCAGTTGGACCCGGCACAGAGCACCATCACCAATACCGGCAACACCTATTTCGAGTTCATGGTGAAACGGGGCTGCCAGCAGGCGGACAGCGAGGCGGACAGCAAGTACCTGCTGCCCGGGGAGACCTACCACAATCCCCGGATCAATCAGCCGGGCAACCAGAAGCTCATCGTCTACCAGTCCCGCTTCATCCCGGTGGGCAAGGATTGCTGGCCAGACTAGGTGCCCGACACCGGACGGTCAGCAATCCCCAGGGTCAGGAGGAGAGCGTCGCCAGCCTGGCCGCAAACCCCATGAAGAAGAGGCCGATAAGGCCGTTGCCGAGACGGGCCGCCGTCTGGCGCTGACGGAAAAAGCGGGCCATCAGGGTACCGCCGAAGATCAGCAGGGTCAGGTAGACGAAACTCATCGCTTCCAGCATGCCAGCCAGCACCAGGTAGGAGATCCAGGTGTGGGCATAGCTGAAGTCGATGAACTGCACGAAGAAAGAGACGTAGAACAGGATCGCCTTGGGATTGGTGAGGCTCAGGGTGAGGGCCTTGGTAAAATAGCGCTCACCGGGATCCATCTCGGACGCCGGTCCCGCCTTTTTGGCGATGAAGTTCGCGTGCAGGATCTTCACCCCCAGATAAAGCAGATAGATGGCGCCCAGATAGCGCACCAGGGTAAAGAGCAATGGGGTGGTGCGAATGAGGGACGCGATCCCCAGATAGGCGCAGAAAATGAGAATGGCATCGCCGACGAAGACGCCGAGGGCGGCGCGATAACCCGGGCCTATGCCGCGCACGGCACCGGTTCGCAGCACGTAGAGGGAGTTCGGGCCCGGGGCGATGATGATGAAGAAGAGACCGACCAGATAGGTCCAGACGTTGATGACACCCAGGCTTTCGAACATGTTCCCTCCATGGCGGGTGATGAGCCGGATAACGGCGGCAGGCCTTCTATACTAATCCGCCCCGCGCCAAGCACAAGATCTGACCAGCCATCCACACGCCGTCAGCATGAACGGCCTGCGCGCCACGCGAACGCAATCCGGGCGTTCGCCCACTTTGGTTATGTCCAGATACGCCGGGATAGGGCATGGTAGAGGGAGTGATACCCCAGCCATGGACAAGACCTTGAGTACCGACACCCCGATCACCGCCCCGCCCGCGGTGGACAACCCGACTACCACCGCTTATCCGGTGATCGCCGCCATCAGCTTCTCGCACCTGTTGAACGACATGATGCAGTCGGTACTGCTGGCCATCTATCCCCTCCTGAAGCTGGGGCTCGATCTGTCGTTCACCCAGATAGGTCTCATCACCCTCACCTACCAGTTCACGGCCTCGCTGCTGCAACCCCTGATCGGCCTCTATACCGACCGCAGACCCATGCCCTACTCCCTGCCTCTGGGCATGGGCTTCACGCTGGTGGGGCTGCTCTACCTGTCGCAGGCAGGCAGCTTTGGCGCCGTGCTGTTGTCGGCCATGCTGATCGGCATGGGCTCCTCCGTCTTCCACCCGGAATCCTCCCGGGTCGCCCGCATGGCGGCCGGCAACCAGCCTGGTCTGGCCCAGTCTCTGTTCCAGATCGGCGGCAATCTGGGATCGGCCATCGGCCCCCTGCTCGCGGCGCTCATCATAGTGCCGAAGGGACAGGGCAGTGCGGCCTGGTTCTCGTTGTTCGCACTCATCGGGGTCATCGTGCTCAGCTTCGTCGGCCGCTGGTCCAGCCACCATGCCGCCAGCTTCCATCGGCGGATGAGAGCCCATGCCGGTACCGGCCTGAGCCGCCGCCAGATTGGCTGGTCACTGGCCATCCTCGGTCTGCTGATGTTCTCCAAGTTCTTCTACATGGCCAGCCTGAGCAGCTATTACACCTTCTACCTGATGGACAAGTTCCACCTGTCGCTGGAGAGCGCCCAGCTCTATCTGTTCGCCTTCCTGTTTGCCGTCGCGGCGGGGACAGTGCTCGGCGGGCCGCTCGGCGATCGCATCGGTCGCAAGCGGGTGATCTGGATCTCCATCCTCGGCGTCGCTCCCTTCACCCTGCTGCTGCCCCACGTCGACCTGTTCTGGACCTCGGTGCTGTCGATCGTCATCGGCCTCATCCTGGCGTCGGCCTTCTCCGCCATCCTGGTCTACGCCCAGGATCTGGTACCCGGCAAGGTCGGCACCATTTCCGGCCTCTTCTTCGGCTTCGCCTTCGGCATGGGAGGGATAGGGGCCGCCCTGCTGGGCAAATTGGCCGATGCCACCAGCATCGAAACCGTCTATCAGGTCTGCGCCTATCTGCCCCTTATTGGCCTGCTGACCGCCTTCCTGCCCAATATCAGGAGAGGCTAGAGGCCAAGCGGCCGCCAGCGTCGACGGACGAGTCGACCGACCATAAAAAACGCGGCCTGAGCAGGCCGCGTCTGGTTCCATCACTCGGGCCGCCTGACACGGCCCGATCCGCTCGGACTCATCCGCCGAGCCTCTTTGTCAGCAATACGGCCTCTCCCCCAGCCCGACGAGCGGGCCCACTGGAAGTTGTCACCCGAGAGGCCGCTGACGGGACCATTCACCGCAGGGCCGCGGCGTCCCTCAGCAGTACTGGCCTGCCACCCAGCCCGACGACCAGGCCCACTGGAAGTTGTAACCACCGAGCCAGCCGGTCACATCGACCACTTCGCCGATGAAGTAGAGGCCGGGCACGGTGCGCGCCTCCATGGTCTTGGAGGAGAGCGCGTTGGTATCCACTCCCCCCAGGGTCACTTCGGCGGTGCGATACCCTTCGGTGCCGTTGGGCAGGATCTGCCAATCCCCCAGCAGGGTGGCCACCGCCTCCAGCTCCCGCTCGTTGTACTGGCGCATCGGCTTGCTCACCAGCCATCCCAGCTCCACCAGCTTGTCGACGAAGCGCTTGGGCAGCTCGCGCCCCAGCACGGTTTTCAGTTCCTGGGCAGGATGGGCCTGGGCCCAGGTCTTGAGGGTCTCTGGAATGTCGAGATCCGGCAGCAGGTTGATGTGGATCTTCTCCCCCGCCAGCCAAAAAGAGGAGATCTGCAGGATGGCGGGGCCGGAGAGGCCGCGATGGGTGAACAGCATGGCCTCCTTGAAGCGGGTGCCATCCTCGGCGGTCACCGCCACCGGCAGGCTGACCCCCGCCAGATCGGCGAAGGCCTCCTTGTCGGCCTGATGCAGGGTAAAGGGCACCAACCCGGCGCGAGTCGGCAGCACGGTGAGGCCGAACTGCTCCGCCAGCTTGAAGCCGTAGGGGGTGGCACCGAGTTTCGGCATGGAGAGGCCGCCGGTGGCGACCACCAGCGACGAGCAGGCGATCTTCCCCTTGCTGGTGTCGAGCACGAAGCCTTCATCTGTCTTGCTGACGGTGAGGATCTCGGTCTGGAACTGCAGGGTCACGCCAGCCCAGTCGCACTCGGTCAGCAGGATGTCGACGATATCCTTGGCGCTGTCGTCGCAGAAGAGCTGGCCCAGCGTCTTCTCGTGGTAGTTCAGGCCGTGCCTGTCCACCAGATCGATGAAATCCTGCTGGGTATAGCGCGCCAGCGCCGATTTGCAGAAGTGGGGGTTGGCCGAAAGGAAGGCATGGGGACCCGCCTGATGATTGGTGAAGTTGCAGCGACCGCCGCCGCTGATGAGGATCTTGCGGCCCGGCTTCTTGGCGTTGTCGAGCACCAGCACGGAGCGACCCCGGTAGCCAGCCTGGGCCGCACACATCAATCCGGCCGCCCCGGCACCGATCACCACCACATCCACCTGTTTCATCGTCACTCACCCATCAAAAGAAAAACGGCCCCTTTACAAGGGGCCGTCATTGTACTGACTGAACACTAAGTGTCCACGACTATCAGGCGTTGCCGTCCATGATGCTGGCCGGGGCGCCCTTGGCCAACTCGGCCAGCTCCTTGTCGATGAAATAGAGGCCCTTGCCATCCTCGCCCACCAGGCTCAGACGGTCGACGATGCTCTTGAACAGCTTCTCCTCTTCGTGCTGCTCGGCCACGTACCACTGCAGGAAGTTGAAGGTGGAGTAATCCTGGGTGGTGAAGGCGACGTGGGCCAGACCGTTGATGCACTTGGTGATGTGATACTCGTGCTCCAGGGTGGTGCGGAAGATGTCACCCAGGGACTTGAATTCATGGGGAGGCGCTTCGATGGCCCCCAGCACCGGCATGGCGCCGGTCTCGCTCACGTAGGTGAACAGGCGCTCCATGTGCTGGCGCTCCTCGACCGCATGCTGGCGCAGGAAGGTGGCGGCCCCCTCGAAGCCCTTGTCCTCGCACCAGGCGCTCATCTGCAGGTAGAGGTTGGAGGAATAGAATTCAAGATTAATCTGCTCGTTCAACTTCTCGATCATGGCTTTGGCCAACATGATGATTCTCCACTGTGATTTGCCCACGATTGTCGCCACTGTTGCATCCTGACGCAACCAGAGACAACCGACGCACCCCGCAGTTGCGACGACTTTTCACCTCATCCTCTCCCCCATACGGTTATAGAGAAGCAAAGAAACATGGTGTAGGTGACATCAGCCATTATGATGGCGCCATTGGTCGGGGAAAGGATTCAATGAGATTCATAATGGCACTGGCGCTGCTCTGGATGACCCAGTTGCAGGCAGCTCCCTCCTTGCTGAAAGAGGCTGAATTGCAGGCGGCGCGCGATCCCGTCGGCTATCTGCAGCGCCTCGACGCCAGTCCCCAGCAGGATATGGAACTGTTCTACGCCAGGTCCCTGGCCCAGGCAGCCCTAGGCCGCTATCCCCAGGCACAGCGCGACAATGCCCGCGCCCGGGGTCTGGCCAATGCCCAGCAGGAGACCCTGCGCCTGCTCGACTTCCGGTTGCAGCAGATTGCCCTGACCCTGGATGCCGATACGCCGGATCAGGCGCTCGAGCTGCTCACCCAGCTCTGGCCAGCGGTCCGGCATCACCCCAGGCAGGTCTCGGAGTGGCATGCCCTCAACGGGCTCGCCCTCTACCGTACCCAGCAGATGAAAGAGGCGATCCTCGAGCTCAAGACCGCCTATCACCTCAAGCAGAAAGAGCCGGGTTCCATCCTCTCCACCTTGCAGTGCGGCCGTCTGCTGATGACCCTCGGCAACCTCTATGCGGACCTCAATCTCTACCGTGAGGCCGAGACCTATTATCAGGATGCCCTCGGCCAGATGGTGCAGCTCAACGAACCCAACAGCCAGGCCATCATCCGGGCCAACATGGCCAGGCTCTACATCGACATGGGCCAGCCTGCCAGAGCCAGCCAGTTGCTCGATACCCTGCTGGCCACGCCGAGCCTGTCACCCCACTATCGCGCCATCGTCCTCGGCTACCAGGCCATGGTGTTCAACGCACGGGCGGACTGGCACGCCGCCTGGCGCAGCCTGGAGGAGGCACAAGCCATCTATGACAGGCTGGATAGCCCGCAGGCGGCCTCCCGTCTGACCGAGATCAGGGCAAGAACCCTGCTGGGTCGTGGCGAGAAGCAGCTGGCCCTGCAACTGCTGATGGAGCACACCGCCCCTCTCTCCATGGATGGTCGGGCGATGCAGGCCAGGTTACTGGCCGATCTGGGCCGCTACCCCGAGGCCTACGGGGCCATGACCCGCTACATGCAGTACTACAAGCAGCACTTCAACCAGACCCTGAGCCAGCACGCGGCCGCCTTCCAGGTCGAGATGGATCTGGCTCGCAGCGAGGCCAGCAATCGCGCGTTGCAGCAGGAGAACGAGAGCAAGCGCCAGCAACTGCTCTACCAGCAGAGTGCCCGCTACTACCAATTGCTGCTGCTGGTGCTGCTGGCCGTCGCTCTGATCCTGCTCGGGCTCACCACCCGCAGGCTCCACCGCAGCTCGCGCCACCTCTACAAGCTCGCCACCTTCGATCAGCTGACCGGGCTGCCCAACCGGCGCGCCCTGCTGGAGAGACTGGGTCAGCAATGGCTGCACGAAACGCCCCTGACCCTGCTCATCATCGACATCGATCACTTCAAGCAGATCAACGACAAGCATGGTCACCAGGCGGGGGATCAGGCTATCCGGCAGTTGGCCAGGGAGCTCAAGAGCTGGGCGCCGGACCAGCAGTTGATCGGGCGCTGGGGCGGGGAAGAATTTCTGGTGGCCATGACCCAGGACGGGGCCACCTGCTGGCGGCAGGCGGAGCAGCTGAGAAGCCGGATCGCCTACCTGGCGGCCCCCCACATGACCATCAGCATCGGAGTGGCGGAACGCTCGACGCAGGATGACAGCCTGAGCCAGCTCATCCATCGGGCCGACATGGCCATGTATCAGGCGAAGCGCCAGGGGCGCAACCAGACCGTGCTGGCCCAGTCTCCCAATCTTTCCCCTGAACTGGCCTGCAACGTCGCCTGATGCCCCCTCGTGCGGGTGTCAGGGCGTCAGCTCAGTGAGTGACGCCACGTTCACCGGCGCACCGTAATCCACCCCCGGCAGCTCGAAGCCGTTGAGCTGCATGAACTCCTGGCGCAACCCGGCAAAATCCCCCAGGGTGCGGAAGTTCTCCGGCGTCACCTTGGGCCAGAGCGCCGAGACGGCGGCCTGCACCGCTGGCTCAAGCTCGTGGTCATCCATCCGGATCAGCCGGTTGCCATCGGCGACGACCCCTCTGGGCCCGTACATCTTGTCGGCAAACAGCCGCTGCATCTGCTCGATGCAGCCCTCGTGGACACCACGCTCCTTCATCACCCCCATCAACAGGCCCAGATAGACAGGCAGCACCGGAATAAACACGCTCGCCTTGGTCACCAGCGCCTTGCAAACCGACACCCAGGCATGACCGCCAATCCCGGCAAGTTGCAGGTTGATGGTCTCGGCGGTGGCGTGCAGGTGCTCCTTGGCATAGCCGATGGTGCCGTCCCGATAGAGGGGATAGGTGGACTCGGGGCCGATATAGGAGTAGGCAACGGTCCGGGCGCCGGGGGCCAGGCAATCCGCCTGCTGCAATGCCTGCATCCAGCGCTGCCAGTCCTCGCCCCCCATCACGGTGACGGTGTCGCGGATCTCCTCCGGGGTGGCTGGCACCAGCGACTGCTGCACCAGCGCATCGTGCTCCAGATCCAGCCCCCAGCCTTGCAGCGGCTGGCCTGTGGTCTTGAGCACCGAGCGTACCTGTGTGCCATCCGGCATCACCCTGACTCCGCTCGCCAGCGAATAGACCACCAGATCCACCTGCCCGAGTCGCTGGCGGATGACGTCGATGGCCTGCTGGCGCATGGTGTCGGAGAAGGCATCTCCGATCAGGTTGACGGCGATGCGACCGGCTTGCTCCGCCGCCTGACGAAACCAGATGTTGTTGTACCAGCCAGCACTGCCGAGCCCCTTGTCGGAGGGACCCCGCTCGAACGAGACGCCCAGGGTATCGGCCCCGGCGCCGAAGGTGAGCGCGATCCGGGACGCCAGCCCGAAACCGGACGATGCCCCCAGCACCAGCACCCGTTTCGGCCCGTTGAACGGCCCCGCCGCCCGCACCTGTTCGATCTGTTGCAGCACGGCGGCGCGACAACCCATGGGGTGGCAATTGCGGGCAACACAACCCTGGATCTGGGGATGAATGATCATGAAGGACTCTCCGGTGCATCGGTGGGACATGAGAAACGGCCATGACAGCGTCACCCGGTTGCAGGTGAGGAGCCCTGGCCGTTTTGCCAAGGGAACTGGCTACAGCATAACCAAGGGGGGCGGGATTACCTTGATGTCGGACGGGATATGGACTGGAAGAGGGCAGAAAAACAAAAGGGAGCGCGAGGCTCCCCAAAGCGGTATTCAGATGCTTTTTGTTGTTTTGTGTTCATTGCGAAGCACGGGCACATCCTATTCCCCCACCTTCCCGAGGGCAATAGCACGCCTGTGACCGGCGTCAAACTCCTGTTCAAAATATGCACTCCCCGGCCACCTGCACCTCTACGCCTTCCGGTTCGGGGTCAGGCAAATCCTGAAACTGTGGCGACGATGCCGTTTTAGTTTCAGCAGACATTGGTATAGTGGACCCAGGATCAGTGAGGAGAACTCCCATGAATGGAACCTATTACAAACACGTACTGGCCGCGATCGACCTGTCGGAAGACAACCGCAAGGTGATCGAGAAGGCGGTCGACCGGGCCCGCTCCAACGGCGCCAAGCTGTCGGTGATCCATGTGGATGTGGACCTCAAGGATCTCTACACCGAGATGATCGACATCGACATCGACAACGTGCAGGACCAGGTGATCGCCGAAGCGAAGGAGAAGCTGGAAGCCTTCCTCGCCTCGGTGGACTACCCCATCGAGAAGAAGCTGGTCATCTGCGGCGATCTGAGCGAGCGGGTCAACCAGGCGGTCAAGGACTACCAGATCGACCTGCTGGTGTGCGGCCATCGCCAGAGCTTCTGGAGCCTGCTCACCTCGAGCGCACGCCAGCTGATGAATACCGTGCCCTGCGACATGCTGGTCGTGCCCTTGCAGAAGTGATCGAACAGGCGTAGTGTGATTTGCCATGAATATGACCTCATTCAATCACAACTACTGGTGGTGCTGCTTCTAAACAGGCGGCACTGCTTTTCTATGTAGAATTTCCCAAAGAAAACACCGTGACCGCCGAGAGGCGGTCATTGTTTTCATCCCTTTGTCGCCTCCCGGCTCACCCCACTGGAGAGAGTGACATGCACAACCCCGTGATCCTGACCGGCGACCGCCCCACCGGCAAACTGCACATCGGCCACTACGTCGGCTCCCTGCGCCAGCGCGTGGCCGCCCAGCACCATTACCGCCAGTTCGTCATGATCGCCGATCTGCAGGCGCTGACCGACAACGGCCACAACCCGGCCAAGGTGACCGACCACGTGCTGGAGGTGATGGCCGACTACCTGGCCGCCGGCCTCGACCCGGCCAAGACCACTTTCTGTCTCCAGAGCGCCCTGCCCGCCCTCGCCGAACTCACGACCTACTACCTCAACCTGGTCAGCGTCGCCCGGCTGGAGCGCAACCCCACGGTGAAGGCCGAGATCCAGCAAAAAGGGTTCGAGCGCAGCCTGCCCGCCGGCTTCCTCGTCTATCCGGTCAGCCAGGCCGCCGACATCACCGCCTTTCGTGCCACTCACGTACCGGTGGGCGAGGATCAGCTGCCCATGCTGGAGCAGACCAACGAGATAGTGCGCCGCTTTAACACCCTGGTTGGCAAAGAGGTGCTGACCGAGTGCCAGCCCATCCTGAGCGACACCGGCCGCCTGCCCGGCATCGACGGCAAGGCCAAGATGTCCAAGTCCCTTGGCAACACCATCGAACTCGGCATGTCGAGCGGCGAGATCAAGCAGGCGGTGTTCGCCATGTATACCGACCCCAATCACCTCAAGGTGAGCGATCCGGGTCAGGTGGAGGGCAATACGGTGTTCGCCTATCTGGATGCCTTCCACCCCGACAAGGCCCTGGTGGCCGAGATGAAGGCCCACTACCAGCGTGGTGGTCTGGGGGACATGCGCTGCAAGCAGGTACTCAACGACTGCCTGCAGACCCTGCTCGCTCCGATGCGGGAGCGGCGCGAGGCAGCCATCGCCGACAAGCGCCAGCTGCTGCGCCTGTTGCAGCAGGGTACCGAGCAGGCCCGGGCCCTCACCGACGAGGTGCTGGCCGAGGTGAAGGGGGCGATGGGGCTGGACTACTTCTCCGGATTGGCGTGATCTGCCCCCTGCGGCGCGGGATGGCCGAGCGCATCCGCGCCGTAGCGCTCCCTCGCCAGCCGGTGCAACAACCCCTTGAACCAGCCGATCGCCTCGTCATGGGCACTGAGCGGGTGGCCCGCCATCAGGTAGACGATGGGGATGGCGGGTTCCAGCTGGTGCAGGCGCAACGGATAGTGGCGACAGAAGTGGCGCCCGATCATCTCGGGCACCACCACCAGGTAGCGGCCGGTCGCCATCAGCGGCGGTACCGCCATAAAGCTCGGCAGCCTGACCCCCAGCTCCCGCTCCACCCCGAAACGGGCCAGCCAGAGATCCACCATGGCCTGGCTGTGGCCCCAGCTGGAGGTGTGGATATGGGGGCGGCTGACCAGTTCTCCCGGCCCCAGCATGTCGGGCAGAGCGCTGCCGAGGGGCGACAAACAGACCAGCGGATTGCTGAACCACTCCTCGCGCCACAACCGGGGCGAGAGATGGTTGGCACCGGCAAACCCGATCACCAAATCCAGTTCCCCCTTCTCCAGCTCCCGCTCGTAGTCGCTGTCCGCCAGCTCGCACACTTCCAGTCGGCAGTGGGGAGCCTGCTGCACCATCCACTCCACCAGCACCGGCACTAGGCCGTGCTCCACCGAGCCCGGGGTGGCGATGCGAAAGATCCGCCGGGCACTTGCCGGGTCGAATCCCTTGGCCTGACGCAGCCCCTGCTCCAGCATGGCCAGCGCCTGGCGCACCGGGCTCGCCAGCGCCTTGGCCCGTTCGGTCGGCATCATCTCGCGCCGACTCATCACGAACAGGGGGTCGTCAAGCGCCGTTCGCAGCCGCCCCAGGGCGTGGCTGACGGTGGACTGGGAGAGGTGCAGCCGTTCGGCGGCACGGGTGACGTTGCGCTCCTGCATCAGCATGTCGAACACGGTGAGCAGGTTGAGGTCGAGGCGGGAGAGGGGCAGTTCCATCGATATTGGCCATAGTTGAATGACGACAATTCATTTTTGGCATAGTAGCAGATTGCATAGAATGCGCGGGCGAATTACATCGGAGATTCAAATGCGTAGCTATCTGTTGTTGCTGGCGATCGGCCTGTTGTGGGGCTCCCAGTTCATTTTCATGCACCAGGCCGTGGCTGAACTGCCCCCCATCATGGTGGCCGCCGGACGCGCCCTGTGCGGCAGCCTGACCCTGGGTCTGCTCTGCCTGTTCATGCGCCTCAAGAGTGAACACACGCCCTGGCGAACCTATATGCTGATCGCCCTGCTCGACGCCACCATCCCCTTCATCATGGTGGCCTGGGGACAACAGTATGTGGACAGCGCCATCGCGGCCGTGGTCATGGGTTGTATCCCCTTTGTGACCATTCTGGCGGCTCCCTTGTTTATTTCTGGTGAAAGAATCACCAAGGGCGGCCTCGTCTCCGTGATCATCGGCTTCATCGGCGTGCTGGTACTGTTCTGGCCCAAGCTGACCAGCGGCATGAATGCCGGCCTGCTCGGTGCCATGGCCATCCTGTTCGGTGCCAGCTGCTTCGCCATCGGCCTGCTGATGATCAAGCGCTTCGCTAAGGACCATCCTGTGGTCGTGGCCCGCAACATCCTGATCTCCTCAGCCATCCAGCTGCTGCTGGCCGCGCCCTTCGTGGCCGACCTGAGCAGCATCACCCTGCCGAGCCAGCAGGCCATGGGCGCCGTCGCCATGCTGGGGATCTTCTGTACCGGCCTGGTCTACTTCCTCTACATGGCGCTGATCCAGAAGGCGGGCCCGACCTTCGCCTCCTTCAGCAACTACCTGGTGCCGCTGTTCGGCGTCATGCTGGGAGCCCTGTTCCTCGGCGAGCAGATCCAGTCCACCACGGGCGTGGCGCTGGCCCTGATCCTGGGTTCGGTCGCCCTCAACCAGTGGGCACAGCAGCGCCGCCAACAGCGGGAGGCTGCCCTATGTCAGGCATCCTGACCACCCTCTGCGGCGGTCTGGTACTGATAGCCGGCTGGCAGTATCGCCACCGGCTGGCCGGGGTGCTGGGTCTGCTGATGGTGCTGCTGCCCTGGTTCTTCGACAGCAAGCTGCAAGCCATGCTGAACTATGCACTGAATGCCTGAAGACCCTCTCTGCGTGTGTGACGAGAGTATATCTCTCCTGTTTTTGGGACCGTTTTAACAAAACCTCCGATTTGTCCCCTCTACCGGCGCCCTGCGCCGGTTTTTTTATCTCTGCGCCTCTGGTCCGTAGCGATAACTCAACCGCTCGTTCTTGCGCGGCCCCGTTATCTGCCAGGCGAGCAGGAAACCCTCGCCGGTTTCGGTCAGCTCGGCGCTGTAGTGATCCTGCCCGCACAGGTGAGGCTCGGCCGTGACCCAGTGCCCGTCCCCCCGGGGCAACAGCTCGAACAGCATCACCGGCTGCTCGTAGCGCAGGTGGGAGAGCATGATCCCCCGTGCGGTGCGCTGCCACCAGAAGCGGTTGTGCATGGTCAGCTCCCGGCCATGGGGCGTGGTGTAGCGACCCGTCTCGGCATACAGCCACCCCCCATGGTGATCGGTCACCACCACGGCACCCTCCCCGCGACCGCACCAGTCGGTGGCGGATCCGACCCCGTTGCTCGCCTCGAAGGCAAATGCTCCGATCTGTGACAACCCTTCCCATAAACGCTGGATCGCGCCTTCCAACTCGGCCATCATAGCGCCCTCCAAATTGACAACTGACGACAATTCAATCACATGAACTACTTGATAGGGGTTACCCTGCTCTGGTCCTTCTCCTTCAGCCTGATCGGGGTCTACCTTGCCGGTCAGGTGGATGCCTACTTCTCGGTACTGACCCGCATCGTGCTCGCCAGCCTGGTGTTTCTGCCCTTCCTGCGCCGTCGCTGGCTGCGCCCCGATCTGGTGGCCAAGCTGATGGCCCTCGGTGCCATCCAGCTCGGCATCATGTATCTCTTCTACTACCACTCCTTCCTGCTCTTGACGGTACCGGAAGTACTGGTGTTCACCATCTTCACCCCCATCTATGTCACCCTGATCCACGACCTGCTGGAAGGGCGCTTCAAGCCTGTCTATCTGTGGGGGGCCCTGCTGGCGGTGCTGGGGGCGGCCGTCATCCGTTTCGACGGCCTGACCGAAAGCTATGTACTGGGATTCCTGGTGGTGCAGGGCGCCAACGTCTGCTTCGCCCTGGGCCAGGTGGGCTACAAGGTGCTGCTGGCCCGGGAGGCTGAGCAGCCGCCCCAGCTGGCGGTGTTCGGCTGCTTCTATCTGGGCGCCCTGGTGATCGCCCTGCCCGCCTGGTGGCTGCTGGGCAAACCTCAATATCCCACCAGCCCCCTGCAATGGGGCATCCTCTTCTGGCTGGGGGTCGGGGCATCCGGGCTCGGCTACTTCCTGTGGAACAAGGGGGCGACCCTGGTCAGCAGCGGCGTGCTGGCCATCATGAACAACGCCTTGATCCCCGCGGGTCTGCTGGTCAATCTGGTGCTCTGGGGAAAGGATACCGACCTGCTCAGGCTCGGTCTGGGCGCCCTGCTGATGCTGGCTTCCCTCTGGGTCTGCCAGCGTCAGCAGGTCAGTGAGCACTGACTGAAAACCATTGACGCTGATGGGTCCATCGGCGTCAATGGGTTCGCGGACAGTGACTGGCCGTCAGCCGACCACGGCGTTGTGTTCCCGCTTCGCCTGACCGTGGCAGGAGGCCAACCGGGCCAGCAGGTGATCGAGCTGCTCGGCACTCTGGCTCTGCACCAGGCCGATGCTCACGGTCACCGGACGCTGGGGCAGCAGGCTGGCGTCGGCGATCTCGAGCCGCAGCCGCTCGGCAATCTCCAGGCCGCTCAACCGATCGGTCTGGGAGAGCATCAGAATGAAGCCGTCTTCGTCCCAACGGGCGAAGGGATCTTCCCGACGCAGCTCGCGGCGCACGATGCGGGCCAGCTTGGCCAGCATGGCGTCGCAGGCCGCCTCCCCGAACAACTGCAGGATCTTGCTGCGGTGATCCACGCTGAACTGCAGCAGACAGAAACTGCCGCTCTCGCTGGCCAGCCGTTCATCCAGCAATAGCTCGAAGTGGCTGCGGCTCTCGAGGCCGGTGAGGGGATCCGTGTCGTGGCGATCCTCCAGGGGCGCCATGGCGGCATCCAGATGGCGAACCACCCCCAGCAGTTGACCCCCTTCGTCGCGACGGACCCGCTCCTCCAGCCGGATGTAATGGCCCTGATGGTGCAGGATGCGGTACTCGAGTCGAAGCCCGTTGCTGCGCCCTTGCTGACAGGCCTCCAGGGCCTCTGCCAGACGGGGAGCATCATCCGGATGTACCCGATCCAGCCAGCCGAGATCCCCCAGCTCGCCCCCCTCCAGACCCAGCAGTTGCAGACAGGAAGGGTCCCGCCTCAGACCCTGCCCGGCCGACCAGGTCCAGATCCCGGCCTCCAACATCGCCATGGCCTGTGCCATCAGCGTCACCTCAAGGGGAGTGGTGACCTCAACCCCGGGAGTCTCATACCTTTCCATCACGCGCCTCGAAACCGGATCTGAATATCTGTCCAAGCAATCACACTCAATAAGTAACATTGGTGCTGGCGCCGAGCAACCGCGCCAGCATCGCTGGCCTCGCACCTCTCGCCCCCGGTGGTCCGCCATCAGGGCTTGCCAGCCTCCAGCTACGAAGTGAAGCCCGACGTCACGCCACCTTGCCCTGATAGCCTGCCATCAGGGCCTGCCAGCCTCCAGCTACGAAGTGAAACCCGACGTCACGCCACCTTGCCCTGATAGCCTGCCATCAGCGCCTGCCAGTTCTCCGGCACGAAGTGGAAGCTGGTGTGCAGTTGCGACTCCTTGTTGAAGGAGCGCAGCAACCGCTCCAGGTTGGCCTGCTGCCAGTTGCCGGGGGAGCGGATGGCTCCTTTGTCGAAGTCGATCACCCACACCTTACCCTCCTTGTCGAGCAGCAGGTTGTGGCTGTTGAGATCCGCATGATAGACCCCTGCATCGTGCAACTGGCGCACCGTTTTGCCTATCTTGTGCCACACCTCACCGGCGATCGGCCCCTGCTTGAGCAGGGCCACCAGATCCTTGGCGCCGCGAATGCGCTCGATCAGGATGTCGGCCCGATAGAAGGGTCCCTGCTTGACCATGCGGGCCGCAAAGGGGCGCGGCACCGGCAGCCCCTGTTCACTCAGGGTCGCCAGCAGACGATATTCAGCCATGGCCCGGCTGCTCTCCACCCCCTCAAACCAGAACCGGTCACGCACCAGCTTGCCCACCATGCCGCCACGGTAGTAGTGACGCAGCACCAAGTGGCGGGATTCATCCTTCACGAACCAGGTCACCCCGCGACCGATGGAAGAACCTACCACCTGGCGATGGGTCTGCCACCAGACAGGATCGAACAAGGCAGGGGAAGGATCGCGGAAGACTCCGTCGGCATACCAGCAGACCTGGTTGTGGGTGGTGTGTGTCAGCATGATGAGAATTCCGGTCGATAGTGGGTGCAGGGCATCCATTCAGAAAGCCGTGCCGGTCGGGCAACCGGCGCAATTTTACAATCCACAGGGGAGTTTGCATAATGCCATCCATCCATTTTGCCATCGTTGCGCCACATCATGCCGCTGTTCCAAACGCCGCCCTCCTCCATCTGCATCCTGCGGCTCTCCGCCATCGGAGATTGCTGCCACGCGCTGGCGCTGGTGCGCGTCATCCAGCGGGAGTGGCCCCAGACCCGCATCACCTGGATCACCGGCAAGATTGAGGCGACCCTGTTTGCCGATCTGCCGGGGGTCGAGGTCATTCCCTTCGACAAGAGCAAGGGGGTGCGCGGCTATCGCGATCTCTGGCAGACCCTCAAGGGGCGCAGGTTTGATGCCCTGCTCCACCTGCAGGCCGCCATGCGCGCCAGCATCGCCACCCTCGGCATCAAGGCCAAGGTCAAACTCGGGTTTGATCGGGAGCGCGCCAGCGACGGTCAGTGGCTGTTCACCAACCATCGAGTTCCCTCACCCGCCTCCCCCCACGTGCTGGACGGCTTTCTCGCCTTCGCCAAAGAGCTCGGGATAAAGGATCTGACCCCGGACTGGCAACCGCCCATCAGCGCCGAGCACCAGGCCTGGGCGAAGGAGAAAATTGGCGGCAAGCCGGCCCTGCTCATCTGCGCCGCTGCCAGCAAGGCATTCAAGAATTGGACTGCCGCCGGCTATGCCGCGCTGGCGGATCACGCCGCAGACAAGGGCTTTCAGGTCTATCTGTGTGGCGGACCGGCCAGGCTGGAGCGGGATCTCGCCGCCGAGATCCAGCGCCTCAGCCAGAGCAAGCCGGCAGATTTGGTGGGGCAGACCAGCCTCAAGCAATTGCTGGCGCTGATTGGCGAGGCGAGCCTGGTGCTGGCCCCGGATACCGGCCCTGCCCACATGGCTACCCTGGTGGGGACACCCGTGATCGGCCTCTACGCCCACCACAACCCGGAGCGTACCGGACCCTATCTGTGCCGGGATTATCTGGTCAGCGTCTATCAAGAACTGATTGAGCAGGAGACCGGCAAGCCGCTGGCCGAGCTCGGCTGGCGCACCCGCCTCAAGGATCCGGACGCCATGGCCAAGATAAGCCGCGAGCGGGTCATCGCCGCCTTCGACCGCCTCTGTACCGACAAGCATCTTCTACCGACCCAGGGCAACTCGGAAATTCCGAGCCCTGGCGCAGGGATAATCTGATGGCCCGGCCCCGGCTCCGTGGGCAGAATGGCCCTCTATGCGGGTAACGCCCGCACAGCAAGCTACGGATATTTTGATCGGCTGGAATATGATTCCGGCCGTTTTTTTATCCGCCCCCATCTGCTAACATTCGCCGCCTTTACATCCTCCTGACTCTGATTCCTCCGCGCATTGCGAGCAACCGTCTCCCTTATCGGGCACAAGACGGCGGCCTCTGCTACAACCAAAGCGCGGATCATCGCTTAAAGGTACAGACATGGCGCAACAAGGCACTCTCTATATCATCTCTTCCCCGAGCGGGGCCGGTAAGTCCAGCCTGCTCAATGCCTTGCTGACCCAGCACAACGCCGCCGGCAAGATGCAGCTATCGGTCTCCCACACCACGCGCGCCACCCGTCCCGGTGAAGAGCACGGGGTGCACTACCACTTCGTCAAGGTGGAAGAGTTCAAGGCGCTGATCGAGCGCGGTGACTTTCTCGAGTGGGCAGAAGTCTTCGGCAACTACTACGGCACTTCCCGCGCCGCCATCGAGGCCTGCCTGGCGCAGGGCATCGACGTCTTCCTCGACATCGACTGGCAGGGCGCCCGCCAGATCCGCGAACAGATGCCGACCAAGTCCATCTTCATCCTGCCTCCCAGCCGCGAGGAGCTGGAGCGCCGCCTGATCGGCCGCGGCCAGGACAGCGCCGAGGTGATCAAGGGCCGGATGGAGAAAGCCATTGCCGAAATGGTGCACTATGACGAGTATGACTATGTCATCATCAATGAAGACTTTGAGCTGGCACTGTTCCAGCTCAGGGCCGTCATCGAGTGCCAGCGCCTGGAAATGCGTCAGCAACAGCAGGCCCAGCAAAACTTGCTGAAACAGCTACTGGCAGAGTAAGCCAAAAACAAGTAAACTTTTGCGTCATTTTTAAACACCGCTTTTTCAATCACAGAAAGCCCAAACACTGGAGTCCCGCATGGCCCGCGTTACTGTAGAAGATGCTGTAAAACAGGTAGGTAACCGTTTTGACCTGGTGCTGGTCGCCGCGCGCCGCGCTCGTCAAATCGCGGTACAAGGCAAGGATCCCCTGGTCGACGAAGAGAACGACAAGCCGACCGTGATCGCCCTGCGCGAGATCGAACTGGGTCTGGTCAACAACCAGGTGATGGATACTCAGGACCGCTACGAGCAGCAAGAGCAGGAAGCCGCCGAGCTGGCTGCCGTTGCTGCCATCGCAGAAGGTCGCGGCTAAGTCAGTCGCTTCCCATAGTCGGCGCCCGCCCGGGTGCCGGCTGTTCTCCCCATTTACAACCGCTCGAAAACCTCGCAAACTCGAGGGCATACCCTCAATTTCACGGATTGCCGTTTAACCGCTGCGGGGACTGTCTTGTATTTATTTGAAAATCTTAAAGAAATAGCCAGTTCCTACCTGCCACCCGAGCAGGTTGAGAAGCTCAGGCAAGCCTATGTGGTAGCCCGTGATGCTCACCAGGGACAGATGCGTTCCAGTGGCGAACCCTACATCACTCATCCCGTTGCCGTGGCCCGCATCCTGGGCGACATGCGCCTCGATCACGAGACTCTGATGGCTGCCGTGCTGCACGACGTCATCGAAGATACCCCTGTCACCAAGGACGATCTTGCCGAGCAGTTTGGCAACGCCGTCGCCGAGCTGGTTTCCGGTGTCTCCAAGCTCGACAAGCTGAAGTTCCGCGATCGCAAGGAAGCCCAGGTCGAGAACTTCCGCAAGATGATGATGGCCATGACCCAGGACATCCGGGTCATCCTGATCAAGCTGGCCGACCGCACCCACAACATGCGCACCTTGGGATCTTTGCGGCCGGACAAGCGCCGCCGCATCGCACGGGAAACCCTCGAGATTTTCGCCCCCATCGCCAACCGCCTCGGTATTCACACCATGAAGAACGAGCTGGAAGAGCTCGGCTTCGAGGCGCTCTACCCCATGCGCTCCCGGGTACTGCGGGAATCGGTACGCCGCGCCCGTGGCAACCGGCGTGAGATCATCGACTCCATCCAGAGCGAGATTGAGGGGCGTCTGCGGGAAGCCGGCATCGATGCCCAGGTGAGCGGACGCGAGAAGAACCTGTTCTCCATCTACAACAAGATGGAGAAGAAAGAACTGCAATTCCACGAAGTGATGGATATCTATGCTTTCAGAGTGAGAGTGAAAGACATAGACACCTGCTACCGGGTGCTTGGGCAGATGCACAGCCTCTACAAGCCGCGCCCCGGTCGCTTCAAGGACTACATCGCCATCCCCAAGACCAACGGCTACCAGTCCCTGCACACCTCCCTGGTGGGCCCCCACGGGGTACCGGTGGAGGTGCAGATCCGCACCGAGTTCATGGACCAGATGGCCGACAAGGGCGTCGCCGCCCACTGGGCCTACAAGCAGGATGGGGACAGCTCGGGCACCACGGCCCAGATCCGCGCCCAGCGCTGGATGCAGAGCCTGCTGGAGCTGCAACAGAGCGCCGGCAGCTCCTTCGAGTTCATCGAGGGGGTCAAGACCGACCTCTTCCCCGACGAGATCTACGTCTTCACACCGGAGGGCCGCATCATGGAGCTGCCCGCCGGCGCCACCCCGGTGGACTTCGCCTACACGGTGCACACCGACATCGGTCATGCCTGCGTCGGTTCCCGGGTCGACCGCCACCCCTATCCGCTGAGCAGCCCGCTGCACTCCGGTCAGACGGTGGAGATCATCACGGCCCCCGGCGCCCGCCCGAACGCGGCCTGGCTCAACTTCGTGGTGACCACCAAGGCGCGCTCCAAGATCCGTCAGTTCCTGAAGAACCTGCGCACCGAAGAGTCCGTGGTGCTGGGTCGTCGCCTGCTCAACCATGCGCTGGGCGCCAAGAACATCGAAGACATCCCGGAAGCCCGCGTCAAGCAGGTGCTGGCCGACACCAAACACGAGAACCTGCAGGGGCTGCTGGCCGACGTGGGCCTTGGCAACGCCATGAGCGTCATGGTGGCCCGCCGCATGCTGGGGGATGAGCTGCCGCCGGAAGAGCAGCCCAAATCCACCAGCAAGAAGATGCCGATCAAGGGTGCCGACGGCATGCTGGTCACCTTCGCCAACTGCTGCCGCCCCATCCCGGGGGACGCCATCATCGCCCACATCAGCCCGGGCAAGGGACTGGTGATCCACCAGGAGTCCTGCCGCAACATCAAGGGCTACAGCCGCGAACCGGACAAATACCTGCCGGTGCAGTGGGAGGTGGACAAGGAGCAAGAGCAGGAATTCCGCACCGGCATCAGCATCGAGATCGTCAACCACCAGGGCGCCCTGGCGGAGCTGGCCAACGTGATTGCCGCCACCGGCGCCAACATCCACGCCATCAGCACCGAGGAGAAGGATGGCCGGGTCTATGTGGTCACCCTGCTCATCACCACCAAGAGCCGGATCCACCTCGCCAACATCATGCGCAAGATCCGGGTCATGCCCAACGTGCTCAGGGTGAGCCGACAGAAAAACTGAACACAGGCGGCGCAAGCCGCCTGCTGCTTTTCAAGAGATACCCAGGGCCCCATGCCGCAGGCCACCAGCCTTGTTGCATGCACCGGCCTCACGACATAGAAACCGACATGACTCCTGAACGCTTCAAACGCATTTCCGACATGCTGGCCCAACACCAGCTCGATTTGACCGTCTGCATGCAAGAGATGCGTGCACAAGCCTCACGACATAGAAACTGATATGACTCCTGAACGCTTCAAGCGCATCACCGACATGCTGGCCCAGCGCCAGCTCGACCTGACCGTCTGCATGGAAGAGGTTCATAAACCTCACAACCTGGCCGCCATCGTGCGCACCGCCGATGCCATCGGCATCCACAGGGTGCACGCGGTCTGGCCCAAAAGCTGGATCCACAAGCGCAAGGGCACCGCCCGCGGCAGCCAGAACTGGGTGGACGTGAAGCTGCACCCGGACATCGGCAGTGCGGTGGCCGAACTCAAAGCTTCCGGCATGCAGATCCTGGCGACCCACCTCTCCGACAGCTCCGTGGACTTTCGTGCCATCGACTACACCAGACCCACCGCCATCCTGGTGGGCCAGGAGAAGCACGGCATCGGCGAAGAGGCGCTGGCCCTGGCCGATCACCATATCGTCATCCCCATGGTAGGTATGGTGCAGTCCCTCAATGTCTCGGTGGCCGCCGCCGCCATCCTCTACGAGGCCCAGCGCCAGCGCGAACTGGCCGGCTGTTATCAGCGCGGCTGTCCACTCAGCCTGGAAGAGCAGAACACCATCTTGTTCGAGGGGGGCTATCCCGTCTATGCCCAGCTCTGCAAGGAGAAAGAGATGCCCTACCCCCAGCTCGGTCCGGCCGGCGAGATCCTGGCGGACGAACGCTGGTGGCAGCAGATGCAGCTGACGCGCAAAGGATGGGCCGCACAACAGGAAGAAGATGAATGGCAGGATCAGTGATGGAGAATCCGTTCGGCAGCTGGCTGGAATCCCAGGTCATACGGGATCATCTGACCAACCCCAATATCGAGGCCGGGGAGTACAGCTATTACTCCGGCTACTACCATGGCAAGCCGTTCGAGGATCATTGCGTGCGCTACCTGCTCGGCGATGGCTCGACGCGAGAGTCCTGGGACAGTGGCCAGTGGGGTAAGGAAGTTGACCGTCTGATCATCGGCAAGTTCTGCTCCATCGCCTCCGGCGCCACCTTCATGCTGGCGGGCAACCAGGGTCACCGGATGGACTGGGTATCCACCTTCCCCTTCGATGCCGCCCGCTTCGGTGATGGCGTGCAGGACGGTTTTCTGCGCAAGGGAGACACCCGGATCGGCAACGATGTCTGGATCGGCTCGGAAGCCATGATCATGCCCGGCATCACCATCGGCGATGGCGCCGTCATTGCCACCCGGGCCGTGGTCACCCGGGATGTGGCCCCCTACTCCATAGTGGGCGGCAACCCGGCCAAGCCGATCCGCCCCCGCTTTGACGAGGAGCAGGTCGCCATGCTGCAAGCCATGCAGTGGTGGGACTGGCCGCTGCCCAGCCTGCAAGCCGCCATGCCCCTGCTCTGCTCGAACGATATCACTGCGCTCTACCACCACTGGCGCGAGGAGCTTGCCCGATGAAACCTGCCTCCCTTTCCCTGCTGGCCCTGACCCTGTTTTCTGCCGGAGCCCTTGCCGTGAACAATCCTTACCAGCTGACCACTGAAGCCGACGTCCCCGCCCTCTATCAGCAGACCCTGCCCGACTTCTGGCGCCAGCATGCCGTCGAGGGGGAGTTCCAGGGCAAGGACGGGGTCACCCTCCGCTATGCCGCCCTGCGCCAGCCCAAGATCGATCGCGCCATCCTCATCGTCAACGGCCGGGTTGAGAGCTACCTCAAGTATCAGGAGCTGGCCTGGGATCTCTGGCGCCAGGGTTACAGCCTCTACCTCATCGATCATCGCGGCCAGGGAATGTCAGACCGCATGCTGGCCGACAAAGAGAAGGGATATGTCGACCAGTTCGACGACTATGTCGCCGATCTCAAACAGTTTCATGACGAAGTGATCGCCCAGGACCAACCCGCCAAGCTGTTCCTGCTGGCCCACTCCATGGGGGGGGCCATCTCGGCCCGCTATCTGGAACGCTGGCCGGACGACATCCAGGCGGCGGTGCTCTCCTCCCCCATGATGGGCATCAACCTCGGCGGCCTGCCCAAGTGGCTGGCCAAGGGGTTGGCGGCCACCATCGGCACGGTCGGCGGCTGGGTGGGCGAGCCCCCCTACGGCCCGGGTCAGGGACCCTATGAGGATCACGGCTTTGCCGACAACGAGCTGACCCACAGCACGGCGCGTTATCAGGCCTTCCGCCAGATCTACGAACAGCATCCCCAGGTCAGGCTGGGGGGTGCCACCGCCCACTGGATCCATCAGGCCATCACAGGGTCGGACGCGGCCGTGGCCGACGCCGGCGCCATCAAGACGCCGCTGCTGCTGCTGCAGGCCGGTGAGGACAGCGTGGTGGACAACGCCGCCCAGGAGGCCTTCTGCGCCAAGGCCCAATGTGAAGGGAGCAAGCCGCTGCGCATCGACGGGGCCTGGCACGAGCTCTTCATCGAGGCGGATCCCCAGCGCCAGGCCGCGCTCAATGCAACCCTGGCCTTCTTCGCGCGCTACTGACGCGACCAGAAGGGGCTGGTTATTTTTTGGATCCCTAAATAAATGGGGTGACGGCAGACGCTGGGGTACACTCCCCCGGCGTTCAATTGAAGTCGAGGTAATGATGTTCAAGGTAGTTGTGTCCGATCTCGATGGTACCCTGCTCAACGGGCAGCACCAGATCTCCTCCCGCACCCGGGATACCCTGCACCGTCTGGTCGATCAGGGCGTCAAATTCGTGGTCGCCACCGGCCGCCATCACGTGGACGTGCGCAGCATCCGCGATGCGCTGGGGCTGGATATCTACCTCATCACCTCCAATGGCGCCGTGGTGCACGACAAGCAGGACCAGCTGGTCTACAACCAGGCACTGCCGGCCACAGTGGCGGCCGAACTGATCGCCCTCGAGCGCGACCCCTCCATCCACATCAACGTCTACTACGGCGACGAGTGGCTGGTGGAAGAGGAGCTGCCCTGGTTGCTGCAGTTCCATCACGACTCCGGCTTCAGCTACCGCCTGGCGGATCTGGCCAACCACCCGAAGGACAGGGTCAACAAGGTGTTCTACATCGGCGACCACGACAAGCTGCTGAAGATAGAGGCGCACCTCAACCAGCAATATGGTGATCGGATCAACGTCACCTTCTCCCTGCCTGACTGCCTCGAGGTGATGCACGCCGGCGTGCACAAGGGCAATGCCGTGCGCGCCGTGCTGGAGCAGCACGGGCTGGAGATGTCCCAGGCAGTGGCCTTTGGCGATGGCATGAACGACTTCGAGATGCTGAGCATGGTGGGCCGTGGCGTCGTCATGGGCAACGCCCACGATCGCCTCAAACAGGCCCTGCCAGAGCATGAACAGACCCTCACTTCCGATGAAGATGGCGTTGCCGTCTATCTGGAGAAACTGTTCGCCTCCCAGACCCGCTGATAAGGCATCCCCATCGCGGATCGAAAAAGGGTGGCCCATGTGGCCACCCTTTTTGTTTCTCGCTCTCTTGTCACCACGCCAGAGCTGGGCGCACCAGACGGTTCAACAGCGTGCCGGATGGCGTCCACTCAAAACTCTGGTTGGCGCCGCCATAGCATTCGGCGAGGCGCAGGGGGACGGCGGGCTTGTGACGGCGACCCGCCACATCCAGGCACAGTGACACCTGCCGATTGAACAGACGATCCCCCTGCCACAGCCATTGATGGCTCTCCTCCCGGCACGCCTCCATCCCCAGATCATCCTCCCCTTTGGCGACCAGGCAATCCCCGGCCAGTTGCAGGGCACCGACATCCCAGCTGAATGACTGGTTCGATTGCTGATCGCAGGGCTGAGTCAGCAGACGGCCCTGCTCGCTCAGGGTCACGCAGAAGCCACCACTGGTCACCAAGGTGGCCTCGAGTTCGGCCTTTGGCTTGGGGGCGGCGCCCATCAGAAGATCTTCCGGTTTTGGCTGCAGGGCGCAGCCACCCAGCAGCAGTGCGGCCATGGCCAGCACGGAGAGTTGAAGAGAAGTGATATGGTGATGCATAGGCCTTGTATCTGGTCCGTGCCCGAGCGTCCCCTGTCTCGCGGCTCCGGGCCCAGCATACCGAACTCGTGGCGAACAGGCGCCTGAAGAAGTGTAAAAAGACGTGACAGGAAAAAGCGGAAGAGAAACACCAAAAAGCAAAAACCCCGCCTGAGCGGGGTTTTCAAATGTGGTCGGTGATAAAGGATTCGAACCTTTGACCCTCTGGTCCCAAACCAGATGCGCTACCGGGCTGCGCTAATCACCGAGGGGGTATTCCAAAAACACAAAGATGACCATCTGGTCATCCTCGTCATACAGCAAGTATGGTGCGAAGAGAGGGACTCGAACCCTCACACCCGGGGGGCACTAACACCTGAAGCTAGCGCGTCTACCAATTCCGCCACCTTCGCGTACCTGACAAGCTGTAAAATGGGGTGGCTGATGGGGCTCGAACCCACGACAACCGGAATCACAATCCGGGACTCTACCAACTGAGCTACAGCCACCACAGCTGTTTTCGTTCTTCAACACGCCCGTTTAACCGGCGCACTTTTGATGGTGCGCCCGACAGGATTCGAACCTGTGACCTCTGCCTCCGGAGGGCAGCGCTCTATCCAGCTGAGCTACGGGCGCTACGCTGTCGAACGGGGCGCATTATTGATGATGATGCCGACCTTGTCTACTCTTTTTTTGACACAAAGAATCAAGTGCCTGTTTTTCAATCACTTCCGACCCTTTTCAACTATTTTTGTTTTGTTCAGGCTGGATCCAGCAATTCCCCACTACTTTTTGAATCCCTCACCCCATAGGGTCAAAGATGATGGGCAATGCTTGACTTGCCTTTGCGCCCACCTAGAATGAATGAACGTTCATTCAGTCGTTGACCTCTGATAACCATGGATAAGAAAGAACGCATTTTCGAAGCAGCTCACGAGATCCTCGGCGAGCAGGGCTTCTACGGCCTTTCCATTGCCGTGGTCGCCAAGAAAGCCAAGGTGGCGGCAGGTACCATCTATCGCTATTTCAGCGACAAGGATGACCTGATCCGCCAGCTCTATCAGCACACTATCCTCAAGTTTCATCCCCTGGTCATGGAAGGTGTGCAGATAGAAGAGGTGTCCTATAAGCAGTATCGACGCCTCTGGCTCAACATCGATGCCATCTTCACCAGCTACCCCAATGCACTCAAGTGCAAATTGCAGTACGAAAGTTCTCCATTGGGGGCTGAATTGGAGCGGGATCCGGTCATAATGGCGACGTGGGCGCCACTTGAGCGCTTCTTTGAGCAAGGACGCCAACAGGGACTCTTCATCGATCTCCCCATTCTGGTGTTGCAAGCATTGAGTCTGGATTGCGTGGCCAACCTGGCACAGCAGCGCCGGGTTCACGATTTCGAATTGACGCAGGAACAGCTGGAGACGGTCATCCGGGCCAGCTGGAATGCCATTTTAAACCCTAATGTTTCCATCACAGGAGCCTGTTCATGAAAAAGTGGATGGCCATCATGTTGCTGATAGCACTCGCCCTGTTTGGCAGTGTCATCGGCTTCAATATGTTCAAGCAGAAGAAGATTGCAGAGTTCATGGCCAATCGGCCCGAGCCCGAGTTCCCGGTCACCGCCATGGTCACCAAGGCGCAGGACTGGGTCCCCACCATTGAAGCCATCGGCTTCATCGAGCCGAACCAGGGGGTCACCCTCTCCAGCGAGCTGTCAGGCACCATCGACAGCATCCGGTTCGAATCCGGGGCACATGTCAAAGCGGATCAACTGCTGCTGAGCCTGGACTCCAGTGTGGAAAAAGCCAATCTGAACTCCTCCCAGGCCAGGCTGCCGGCAGCCAGGGCCAAGTTCGAGCGCTACAAGAACCTCTATCAGAAGAATTCCATCTCCCGGGACCAGCTGGATGATGCCGAGGCAAGCTACCGCTCCCTGGAGGCGGACATCGACAGTCTGAAGGCCACCATCGCCCGTCGTGAGGTGCGTGCCCCCTTCAGCGGTGCCGTGGGCCTGCGCAACGTCTTCCTCGGCCAGTATCTGGAACCGGGTACCCAGATTGTGCGCCTCGAAGACACCAGCGTGATGCGCCTGCGCTTCACCGTGCCCCAGACCGACATCTCCAAAATCACCCTGGGACAGACCATCAAGATCAACGTGGATGCCTATCCCCAGACCCAGTTTGACGGCCAGATCACGGCCATCGAGCCCGCGGTCAACTATCAGAGCGGCCTGATCCAGGTGCAGGCAGACATCCCGAACAACGACGGCCAGCTCCGTTCCGGCATGTTCGCCCGCGCCAGCATCATACTGCCCACGGTGAAGGACCAGATCGTGATCCCGCAGTCCGCCATCTCCTTCACCCTCTATGGCGAGAACGTCTACGTCATTCACGAGGCTGACGGCGTGAAACGCGCCAAGCAGGTGGTGGTCAAGGCAGGTGAGCGTCGCGGCAACGATGTCCATGTGCTGTCCGGCATCAAGGCTGGCGATCAAATCGTGCTGTCGGGTCAGGTTCGCCTGAGCAACGATACCAAGGTGCACGTGGTCGAGAACGATGCCCTTGCCGTTCCGGCACAAACCCCGATGCTGTAAGCGCGGAGAGCTGCGATGCGATTTACTGACATATTCATAAAACGGCCTGTGCTGGCGATCTCGCTCAGCTTCCTGATAGCCCTGCTGGGCTTCCAGGCCATCTTCAAGATGCAGGTGCGTGAATACCCCGAGGTGATCAACACCGTCATCACGGTCAACACCAGCTACTATGGCGCCAGTGCGGACCTGATCCAGGGCTTCATCACCCAGCCCCTGGAGCAGGCGGTCGCCCAGGCCGACAACATCGACTTCATGACCTCCTCGAGCCAGCTGGGCAGTTCCACGGTGACGGCGTACATGAAGCTCAACACCGATCCGAACGCCGCGCTGTCCGACATCCTGGCCAAGGTCAACTCGGTGCGTTCCCAGTTGCCCAAAGAGGCGGAAGACCCTTCGGTCACCTCCTCCACCGGCTCCACCACGGCGGTGCTCTACATGGGCTTCACCAGCCCGGAGCTCAATTCCAGCCAGATCACCGACTACCTGGAGCGGGTCATCAAGCCCCAGCTGTTTACCGTGGGCGGGGTCTCCAAAGTGGATCTGTATGGCGGGGTCGAATTCGCCCTGCGGGTGTGGCTGGATCCGGCCAAGATGGCCGCCTTTGACCTGACCTCAAGCGACGTGATGACGGTGCTCAACAGCAACAACTATCAGTCCGCGACCGGCCAGGCCACCGGCTATTTCACCCTGTTCAACGGCAACGCCGAGACCCAGGTCGGCAACATCGAAGAGCTCAAGCGTCTGGTGGTCGCCACCCGCGACAGCAAGGTGATCCGTCTCTCCGACATCGCCAAGGTCTCCCTGGAGAAGAGCCACGACATCTATCGCGCCAGCGCCAACGGCCGCGAGGCCGTAGTTCTGGCCATCAACGCAGCCCCGACAGCCAACCCCATCAACATTGCCCACGATGTGCTGGAGCTGCTGCCGAGCCTGAAGCGCAACATGCCGAGCACCATGCAGGTGAACGTCCTGTATGACTCCACCATCGCCATCAACGAATCCATCCACGAGGTCATCAAGACCATACTGGAGGCGGCAGCCATCGTACTGGTGGTGATCACCCTGTTCCTCGGTTCGTTCCGGGCGGTCATCATCCCCATCATCACCATTCCCCTGAGCCTCATCGGCGTGGTGATGATGATGGACATGTTCGGCTTCTCCATAAACCTCATGACCCTGCTGGCGATGGTGCTGGCCATCGGTCTGGTGGTGGATGACGCCATCGTGGTGCTGGAGAACGTCGACCGTCACATCAAGGAAGGGGAAGAGCCGTTCCGGGCCGCCATCATAGGTACCCGGGAGATCGCCGTGCCCGTCATCGCCATGACGGTCACCCTGGCGGCGGTGTATGCGCCCATCGCCCTGATGGGGGGCATCACCGGCTCCCTGTTCAAGGAGTTCGCGCTGACCCTGGCGGGCGCCGTGTTCGTCTCGGGCATCATCGCCCTGACCCTGTCGCCCATGATGTGCGCCAAGATGCTCAGGGCCAACGAGGAGCCCGGCAAGTTCGAGCGTACCGTACACGATCTGCTGGACCGGATGACGGCCCGCTACGACGCCATGCTCCATGCCGTGATGCAAAAGCGCATCGTGGTCATCCTGTTTGCCGTCATCGTGTTCGCCAGCCTGCCGCTGCTGTTCAAGTTCATTCCGAGCGAGCTGGCCCCGTCCGAGGACAAAGGCGTCATGGCGGTGCTGGGGACGGCTCCTTCCAACGCCAACCTGGACTACATCGAAAACACCATGGCGGACGTGAACAAAGTCCTGGACGACCAGCCGGAAATCGCTTACTCCCAGGTCTTCTCGGGGGTGTTCAACTCCAACCAGGCGTTCGGTATCGCCTCCATGGTGCCCTGGAGCCAGCGTGAAGCGAGCCAGAAAGAGGTGCTGGATCGGGTCGCCGGTCTGGTGAAGGACATCCCCGGGATGGCCATCACCACCTTCCAGTTCCCGGAACTGCCGGGGGCCTCGAGCGGTCTGCCCATCCAGTTCGTCATCACCACCCCGAACAGCTTCGAGAGCCTGTTCCTGATCGCGGGTGAGATGCTGGCGGCAACCCAGGCCAACGGCCAGTTCGTCTATTCGGATCTCGATCTGAACTACGACTCGGCCACCATGAAGATCAGCATCGACAAGGACAAGGCGGGTGCCTACGGCATCACCATGCAGGACATCGGCATCACCATGGGCACCATGATGGCGGACGGTTACGTCAACCGTATCGACCTGGATGGCCGCTCCTACGAGGTGATCCCGCAGGTGGAGCGCAAGTTCCGTCTCAACCCCGAGTCCATCAAGGGGTACTACGTGCGTGCCGCCGACGGCAAGTCGATCCCGCTGGGCAGCCTGATCAAGATTGAAGTGAAGGGAGAGCCCCGTGCCCTGCCCCACTTCAACCAGCTGAACTCCGCCACCATCGGCGCCGTGCCGGCACCGGGCGTGGCCATGGGGGATGCGATCAACTGGTTCAAGGCGACCGCGGAAGAGAAGCTGCCCCAAGGCTATCGTTACGACTTCATGGGTGAAGCCCGCCAGTTCGTGACCGAAGGGAATGCGCTCTACGCCACCTTCGCCCTGGCCCTGGCCATCATCTTCCTGGTGCTGGCGATCCAGTTCGAATCCGTGCGTGACCCGCTGGTCATCATGGTGTCGGTGCCGCTGGCCATCAGTGGCGCGCTGATCGCCCTGGCGTGGGGCATGGCCACCATGAACATCTACTCCCAGGTCGGTCTCATCACCCTGGTCGGTCTGATTACCAAGCACGGTATTCTGATCTGCGAGGTGGCGAAGGAGGAGCAGCTGCTCCATGGTCTGAACCGGATGCAAGCCGTGATGCAGGCTGCCAAGGTCCGTCTGCGCCCCATCCTGATGACCACGGCGGCGATGATCGCAGGCCTTATCCCGCTGCTCTATGCCTCGGGTGCGGGGGCGGCACAGCGCTTCAGCATCGGCATCGTCATCGTGGCGGGTCTGGCCATCGGCACCCTGTTCACCCTGTTCGTGCTGCCGGTCATCTACACCTTCCTGGCATCCGAGCACAAGCCGCTGCCGGAATTCGACGAATCCATCCCGGCAAAAGCCAAGGGCGGTCACTGATCCCAGCCCACACAAACAAGGCCCCGAAAGGGGCCTTGTTTTTATCCATTGGATGACACACGACATAAGTCCATGAAGCAGTTAAACTAAACCGCACTCAATCCAGACCGCAAGGACGCCATGTCAGGAATCTTCTCCAAGGCCGTCGGCCTTAACGGACTCTCTTATCGTCTGCTTTCCTACATTCTGATCTGCAGTACGGTGCTGGCACTGCTCATCACCGTGCTTCAGCTCGCCTGGGACTACAACAAGGATGTGACCGTCATCGAGGCCAGCATCGGCCAGATCGAGGCCTCCTTCCTGCAACCCATCTCGGCCAGTCTCTGGAATCTGGATGAAGAGCAGGTGAAGGTGCAGATCGAGGGCATCATGAACCTGCCCAACATGCAGTTCGTCATGGTCAAGGAGATGCTGGGCAATTCGGAAGTACCTCTGCTCACCCAGGGGGTGGAGCAGCCCCAATACGACATCTCCCGCGAGTTCACCCTGAGCTACCAGGGGGAAGTGGTCGGCAAGTTGTTCGTCGCCGCTTCCCTGGAGCAGGTCTACCAGCGCCTCATCGAGAAATCCGTGCTGATCCTGGTCAGCCAGACCATCAAGACCCTGGTCGTCTCGTTCTGCATCCTGGTCATCATCTACTATCTGGTGATCCGTCACATCAACCGCATCGTCAGCTATGCCCAGAAACTGAGCCTGGATCGCCTCGCGGTGGAGCTGACCCTGGAGGGTCGCCCCCTGCCCCGCAAGTCCCCTGACGAATTCGATACCCTGGCCGCCACCCTCAACCAGATGCGCACCCGGCTGAACGACGAGTTCACGGCCCGCCATCAGGCCGCCGATCAGCTCCAGCAGGAGCGGGACTTCTCCGCCACCCTGATCAACTCCGCCAACATGGTCATCTGCTGCATGGAGCCGGATCTCAACATCGCCAGCATCAACCCGGCGGCCATCCTGCTCACCGGCTATCACCACCAGGAGCTGTTGCAGCACAACTGGCTGGATCTCTTCGTCAGCAAGGAGCAGCGTGACGAGCTGGCCGCCACCCTGGCCGAGCAGGGCGCCCTGGAGGACAGGGAGATCACCATGCACGACCAGCAGGGCAACGAGCTGGTACTGCAGTGGACCTTCGCTCCCTTCTACGAGGGGCCCAACCTCAAGTACCTGATCGGCTTTGGTTATGACATCACCCCCCTCAAAAAGGTCGAGCGGGAGATCACCCTGTTCAACGAGCAGCTGGAAGGCAAGGTGGCGGAGCGTACCCGCAGCCTGAGTGATGCCAACGACCAGCTGGGCAAGGCCTATGACGATCTCAAGCAGGCCCAGCAGACCCTGGTGGAGTCGGAAAAGATGGCCTCCCTCGGTTCCTTGGTTGCCGGCGTGGCCCACGAGATCAACACCCCCATCGGCATCAGCGTCACCGCCTCCTCCTACCTGCAGGAGCGGGTGGCCGACTTCAAGCAGCATATCGAGGCCAAGCAGCTCTCCCGCACCTACCTCAACGAATTCACCCAGAATCTCGACGAGTCGATGCAACTGCTGCAAGGCAACCTGAGACGCGCTTCAGAGCTCATCGCCAGCTTCAAGCAGGTAGCGGTCGATCAGTCCTCCGAGGCCCGCTACAACTTCAGCCTCGCCGACAACCTGCATCAGGTGGTGGTCTCCCTCGGCTACAAGCTCAAGAAGGCCCAGTGCGAGGTGGACATCCAGTGCGATCCCAAGCTGAGCATCTACTCCTTCCCGGGCAGCTTCACCCAGATCTATTCCAACCTGATCCTCAACTCCATCCATCACGGTTTCGATGGCTGGGACAGGCCCAGAAAGATCACCATCCAGGTGGCGCAGCAGGGAGACGAGCTGGTCATCGACTACAGTGACAACGGCCGCGGCATCCCCCCGGAGATACTACCGCGCATCTTCGATCCCTTCGTCACCTCCAAGCGGGGCCAGGGTGGCAGCGGGCTCGGCACCCATATCATCTACAACCTGGTGGTCCAGCTGCTGCGTGGCCGCATCCACTGCGCCAGCGAACCGGGCCAGGGTGCCCAGTTCCACATTCGCCTGCCCATCCAGCAGAACTGAGCACCGGCTCTTGTGGGCCGGCCGCTTTGTCCCCATCATGCTGTGACTGCATTCTTAACGAGCGGAGAACCTCGCAATGGCACAGCATTTTGACTACATCGCCATCGGTGGCGGCAGCGGCGGCATCGCCTCGGCCAACCGGGCAGCCATGTACGGCAAGAAAGTCGCCCTGATCGAAGCCAAAGAGCTGGGTGGCACCTGCGTCAACGTCGGCTGCGTACCGAAGAAGGCCATGTGGTATGCAGGCCAGATCGCCGATGCCCTGAAATATGGCGCCGACTACGGCTTCGACACCACGCTCAACCACTTCAGCTGGGCCAAGCTGGTCGAATCCCGTCAGGCCTATATCGGGCGCATTCACCAGTCCTACCAGAACGTGCTGGGCAAGAACCAGATCACTGTCATCAAGGGCTTCGCCCGCTTCATCGACAGCCATACCGTCGAGGTGAACGGCGAGCACTACAGCGCCGATCACATCCTGATTGCCACCGGCGGCCGCCCCGAGGTCCCGACCATTCCGGGCGCCGAACTGGGTATCGACTCCGACGGTTTCTTCGACCTGAAAAGCCAGCCCAAACGGGTTGCCGTGGTGGGTGCCGGCTATATCGCCGTGGAGATCGCAGGCGTGATGCAGGCTCTTGGCTCCGAGACCCATCTGGTGGTGCGCAAGCATGCGCCGCTGCGCAACTTCGACCCCATGATCCACGAGACCCTGGTGGAGATCATGGCGCAGGAAGGGCCCAAGCTGCACACCCACGCCATTCCCAAGGCCGTCATCAAGAACGCAGACGACAGCCTGACCCTGCAACTGGAAGATGGTCGCCACCTCACCGTGGACTGCCTCATCTGGGCCATCGGTCGCGTGCCCGCCACCGACAACCTCAATCTGGCTGCCACCGGCATCACCCTGGACGAGAAGGGCTTCATCCCCACAGACAAGTTCCAGAACACCGACGTCGCCAACCTCTATGCCGTCGGTGACAACACCGGCCGCATCCAGCTCACCCCGGTGGCTGTCGCGGCAGGCCGCCGCCTCTCGGAGCGGCTGTTCAACAACAAGCCGGGCGAGCACCTCAACTACGATCTGGTGCCGACCGTGGTGTTCAGCCACCCGCCCATCGGCACCATCGGCCTGACCGAGCCGGAAGCCGTCGCCGAATACGGTGAAGATCAGGTGAAGGTCTACCGTAGCCAGTTCACCGCCATGTATTCGGCACTGACCCAGCATCGCCAGCCCACCCGGATGAAACTGGTCTGCGTCGGGCCGGAAGAGAAGGTGGTCGGCCTGCATGGAATCGGCTTCGCCATGGACGAGATCCTGCAAGGCTTCGGCGTCGCCATGAAGATGGGCGCCACCAAGGCGGACTTCGACAACTGCGTCGCCATTCATCCAACCAGTGCGGAAGAGTTTGTGACCATGCGATAAGCGGGGTTGAAGCTGGCCTGTCATTATCAGACCAGCTTCTACAACTGTGTTTACACTCTCCATCCGACCAGCGCGGAAGAGTTTGTGACCATGCGATAAGTGGAGTTGAAGCTGACCTCATCACCATCGGGTCAGCTTCCACCACTTGCTACCAAAACCCGGCTCAGGCCGGGTTTTTTGTGCCTTGCCCATCAACCAGCTAGCAAAACCCGCCTTCTTTACGCCGATTTTACGCCAGCCAAATTGGGCTTTATGGCGCCTTTACGCCCGTTCTACATACCCTTTCAGCGTCAATGAGACCTATGGGATCGACACGGATATGCATCGATCCCTGACGCTAATTACCTCAACGGAGTCGTTATGAATTGGCTATATCTGCTGCTGGTCCTCGCCCTCGCGGGCTATCTGCTGCGCGCCCTCGCGCGCACCCATGAGTGAGGAACCGGATATGTGGCAAGAGATCATCTATCCCGTCGCGTTCGTGCTGCTGGTGCTGCTGCCGGCGCCTCTGCTTGGCAACTACCTGTATCGGGTGTTTGAAGGCAAGAGTCGCTGGCTGGCCCCGCTTGAGCGCGCCACCCTGGCCTGCTGCGGCACGGACGGGCGCGAGCAGGACTGGAAGTCCTACGCCCTCAGCCTGCTGGCTTTCAACGGCGCCGGTTTCGGCCTGCTGTTCCTGATCCTGATGGCGCAGGGGCTGCTGCCCCTCAACCCGCAGCAACTGCCAGGGTTGAACTGGCAACTCGCCTTCAACACCGCGGTCAGCTTCATGACCAACACCAACTGGCAGGCCTACTCCGGCGAAGCCAGCCTCTCCTACTTCAGCCAGATGGTGGGGCTCACCACCCAGAACTTCGTCTCCGCCGCCACCGGCGCCGCCGTCGCCATCGCCCTGTTTCGCGGCATCGCCCGCCAGCAGACCACCCACCTCGGCAACTTCTGGCAGGATCTGGTGCGCTTCTGCCTCTACGTGCTGCTGCCGATGGCGCTGATCCTGGCGCTGCTGCTGGTATGGCAGGGGGTGCCCCAGAGCCTGTCGGCCTATATGCCGTTCCACGCCCTGGAAGGCCAGGAGCAGCTGCTGCCGCTCGGCCCGGCCGCCTCCCAGATCGCCATCAAGCAGCTCGGCTCCAACGGCGGCGGCTTCTTCGGCATCAACTCGGCCCATCCGTTCGAAAACCCCACTGCCCTCTCCAACTGGCTGGAGATGGTCGCCCTGCTGACGCTGGCCGCCGCCATGGTCTGCACCCTGGGTCGTTACGTGAAGGATCTGGCCCACAGCCGCGCCATCCTCATCGCCATGACCATCATGCTGGTGCTGGGGCTTTGCCTCGCCATCGGCCAGGAGCTGAAGCCGGATCCCGCCCTCGCCCACCTCACCAGCGAAGCCGGCAACTGGGAAGGCAAGGAGAGTCGCTTCGGCCCCGTACTGTCCAGCATCTGGGAAGTGGCCACCACCGCCGCCTCCAACGGCTCGGTCAACGCCATGCACGACAGCTTCACCCCCCTCGCCGGCATGGTCGGCATGATCAACATGCTGCTGGGTGAAGTGGTGTTCGGCGGCGTCGGGGCCGGCATCTACGGCATGATGCTGTTCGTGCTGCTGACCGTGTTCCTGTGCGGCCTGATGGTGGGGCGCACCCCAACCTATCTGGGCAAACGGCTCGGCATCACCGAGATGAAGTGGGTGGTCGCCAGCATGCTGGTGATGCCGGTCGGGGTATTGGTGATCGGCGGCATTACCCTGCTGATGCCGAACTCCGCCACCGTCATCGGTCACGATGGCCCCCATGGCCTGTCACGACTGATCTATGCCTACGCCTCGGCCGCCGGCAACAACGGCTCCGCCTTCGCCGGCTTTGCCGCCGCCGACAGCTGGCAGTGCATCGCCATCGGGCTGGCCATGCTGCTCGGCCGCTTCGGCTACATCATTCCGGTGCTGGCCATCGCCGGCCAGCTGGCCCGCGCCCCGCGTCAGGAGCGAAGCGAGGGGGACTTCCCCGTCAGCGGCCCGCTCTTCATCACTCTGCTGATCGTCACCGTGCTGCTGATGGGGGGTCTCTCCTTCCTGCCGGTGCTGGCGCTGGGCCCGGTGGCGGAACACCTGAGTCTGCTGGGAGGAGCCTTCTGATGCTGCACACCCGAATGATCTGCGTGACCAACTATTCGATGCAGGGAGCTTTCCAATGAGCAAGTCCGCTTCAATGAGCACCGACACCATTCAGGTGAAGGGCAAGAAACAGAAATCACAGATCCTGCAGGCCATGGTGGAAGCCCTCTATCGCTTCAACCCCAGGGCGCTGCTCGGCAGCCCCATCCTGTTCACCCTCTGGCTGGCGGCCGTGATGGCGACCCTGGAGTCCCTGCTGGGGCAGCCGCTCTCCGGCGTCGCCCCCTCGCTGGCCTGGCAGCTGACCGCCTGGCTCTGGCTGACCCTCTGGTTTGCCAACTTCGCCGAGACCCTGGCCGAGGGTCGCGGCAAGGCGCGGGCCGACAGCCTGAAGGCCGGCATGAGCCAGCTCAAGGCTCGTCGGGTCACCAGCCCGCAGGATGACAAGGGCGAATGGGTACCGGCCACCAGCCTGCTCAAGGGCGACCTGGTGCTGGTGCGCAGCGGCGAGATGATCCCGGCCGATGGCGAAGTGGTCGCCGGCATCGCCTCGGTCAACGAGGCGGCCATCACCGGCGAATCCGCCCCCGTCATCCGCGAGTCCGGCACCGACCGCAGCGGCGTGACCGGCAACACCACCGTCGTCTCCGACGAGATCTGGGTGCGTATCACCAACAACCCGGGCGAAAGTACGCTGGATCGCATGATTGCCCTGGTGGAAGGGGCCAAGCGGCAGAAGACCCCCAACGAGATGGCGCTGGACGCCCTGCTGGTAGGGCTGACCCTGATCTTCCTGCTGGTGGTGGCCACCCTGCCCTGGTTCCTCGACTACAACGGCACCCAGGTGCCCCGGCTCTATCTGCTGGCGCTGTTCATCACCCTGATCCCGACCACCATCGGCGGCCTGCTCTCCGCCATCGGCATCGCCGGCATGGACCGGCTGGTGAAGCTCAACGTGATCGCCAAGTCGGGCCGGGCGGTGGAAGCCGCCGGCGACGTGCGCACCCTGCTGCTGGACAAGACCGGCACCATCACCTTCGGCAACCGGATGGCGGACGAGCTGATCCCGGCCCCCGGCGTGGACCCCTCCCTGCTGGCCCAGGCCGCCATGCTGGCCTCGCTCGGTGACAATACGCCGGAGGGCAAATCCATCCTGACCCTGGCGGGCAAGAGCCACACCAGACCGAGCCAGCTGGAGAGCGACATCATCATCCCTTTCAGCGCCGAGACCCGGCTGAGCGGGCTGGATCGCAACGGCCATCACTATCGCAAGGGGGCGGTGGACGCGGTGCTACGCTACCTCTCCCTCGATCGCAAGGCGGTGCCCGAGCTCATCCTCAAATCGGTGGACAACATCGCCCGCCAGGGCGGCACCCCGCTGCTGGTCTGTACCCACGAGAAGCTGCTGGGGGTAGTGTTCCTCAAGGACATCATCAAGCCGGGCATCAAGGCCCGCTTCCAGATCCTGCGCCACATGGGGATCCGCACCGTGATGATCACCGGTGACAACCCGCTGACCGCCGCCGCCATCGCCGCCGAGGCCGGGGTGGATGACTTCATCGCCGAGGCGACGCCGGAGAAGAAGCTGGCCTACATCCGCCAGGAGCAGGCCGACGGCCGGCTGGTCGCCATGTGCGGGGACGGCGCCAACGACGCACCCGCGCTGGCCCAGGCCGACGTGGGCCTGGCTATGAACGAGGGGACCCAGGCCGCCAAGGAGGCGGGCAACCTGGTGGATCTCGACTCCAACCCCACCAAGCTGCTGGACGTGGTGCTGGTGGGCAAGCAGCTGCTGGTGACCCGCGGCGCCCTGACCACCTTCTCCATCGCCAACGACGTGGCCAAGTACTTCGCCATCCTGCCAGCCCTGTTCATCGCCGCCTATCCGCAGCTGGGGGCGCTGAACCTGATGCAGCTGGGCAGCCCGGAGAGCGCCATCCTGTCGGCCATCATCTTCAACGCCCTGATCATCGTCGCGCTGGTGCCGCTGGCCCTGCGCGGGGTCAGCCTGAAGGGAACGGCGGCCAGCCTGCTGCGCCGCAACCTGCTGATCTACGGCGTCGGCGGCCTGATAGTGCCTTTCATAGGTATCAAGCTGATCGACCTGGTTATCACCGGCCTGGGCCTAGTGTGACTACATAGCGGGGTGCAGGCCTGGCTTGTACCCCATCAATCTTTTGGAGCAAAAAATCATGATAGCAATCAGAACCCTGCTGACCCTGACCCTGCTGCTGGGGGTGGCATATCCGCTGGCCGTCACCGGGCTGGCCCAGCTGCTCTTCCCCTGGCAGGCCAACGGCAGCCTGCTCACCAACGCCAAGCAGCAGGTGGTCGGCAGCGCCCTGCTGGCCCAGAAATTCGAGCGGGCCGACTACTTCCACTCCCGCCCCTCCGCCAGCGATTTCGCCACCATAGGTGGCGGCGGAAGCAACCTGGGGATGAGCTCGCCGCTACGGGCCGAGTTTGCCGCCGCGGCGGCCAGGGCGCAGACGGAAGCCAGGGTCCCCGCCCTGCTGACCCGCTCCGCCTCCGGCCTCGATCCCCATCTTCCCCTCGATGCAGCGCTGGCCCAGGTGGATAGGGTCGCAGGGCAACGGGGGCTGGATCCCGTTCAGCTGACGGAGCAGGTCAAGTCGGCGGCACAAGCTGGTATCCTTGGCCCGCAGGTGGTCAACATTCTCCAGTTGAACCTGCAACTCGATCATCAAAAGGGCGCCTGAGGGCGCTCCTTGCCGTTCGGGAAGGCTCCCTTTCGACAACGGGGACAAGCATGAGCAATGAGGTCACGGCCGCAGTTCGGCCGATGCAACGGGAGCACGGGGATGCGTGATGAAGTGAGGGCAGACGCCCTGCTGGCGAGCCTGGAGCAGGAGCACAGGGGCAAGCTGAAGGTGTTTCTCGGCGCGGCCCCCGGCGTCGGCAAGACCTACGCCATGCTGCAGGCGGTGCGGGAGCAGGCCAGAGAGGGAGTCGACATCCTGATCGGGGTGGTGGAGACCCACGGCCGCCAGGAGACCCTGGCCCTGCTCGACAAGCTCGCCATCCAGCCGCGCAAGCTGCACCTGCACCGCCAGCAGCGACTGGAGGAGATGGATCTGGACGGCCTGCTGGCGCGAAAACCCGCCATCGCCGTGGTGGACGAGCTGGCCCACAGCAACGCCCCCGGCAGCCGCCACGAGAAGCGCTGGCAGGATGTGGAGGAGTTGCTGGGCGCCGGCATCGATGTCTATACCACCCTCAACGTGCAGCACCTGGAGAGCCTCAACGATCTGGTGTGGCAGCTGACCGGGGTCAGGGTCAAGGAGACCCTGCCGGATCAGGTGCTGCTGGAGGCCGACAGCCTAGTGCTGATCGACCTCCCCCCCAAGGAGCTGCTCGGCCGCCTCAAGGAGGGCAAGGTCTATGTGCCCCACCAGGCCAAGGCCGCCCTGCAGTCTTTTTTCTCCCTCAACAACCTGACCGCCCTGCGGGAGCTGGCAATGCAGACCGCCGCCAGCCACGTGGAGGGGGATCTGCAGTTGCAGTGGCAGGCCGCCGGCAAGACCACACTGCCGCTGCGGGGCAAGCTGATGGTCTGCATCGGGGATGAGCACGGCGCCGCCCTGGTGCGTTACGGCCACCGCTTCGCCCAGCGCAGGCAACTGCCCTGGCTGGTGGTGCACATCGACAGCAAGGGGCAACGCTCCCCCGAGCTGGAGCAGGCGCTGGCCCTCGCCTCCCAGCTGGGGGCCAGGGTGCTGACCCTCTCCAGCCCGGCCGTGGCCGATGCCCTGCTGGAGACCGCCGAACAGCAGCAGGTCTCCCAATTGCTGCTCGGCAAATCCCGCAACCCGCCCTGGCGTCGATCCCTGGTACAGCACCTGCTCAAACAGGCGCAGGGATTCGAGATCACGCTGGTGGATACCGAGAAGCGCAAGCCCGGTCTGACCCTGCCAACGGCAGGCCCGGGTGAGCTTCGCCAGAGCCTGCTGGCGGTGGCCATCATGGGGGGGACCTCGGCCGCGGTCTGGGCCCTCTCCCACTGGCTGCCCCCCGCCTCCCTGCCCATGCTGTTCGTGCTGGGGGTACTGGCCACCGCGCTCACCACCAGCCTGGTCCCCGCCATCCTGGCCGCCGTGCTGGGATTCGTCGGCCACAATCTGCTGTTCACCTTCCCCTACTTCTCCCTGAGCGTGGCCAGCCACAGCGACCTGCTCACCCTGTTCGTGCTGCTCATCGTCGGCATCGCGGCCGGGCGCCTCGCCTCCCGCCAGCGTCAGCAACTGGTCAGCCTGCGCGAGACCCAGCAACTGGGCAACGCCCTGCTCTCCCTGAGCCAGGGACTGGCCACCGCCAGCAGCCCGGTGGACGTGCTGAGACAGGGAACCCAGGCCATCGCCCTCGCCCTTGGGCAGCCCGTGTTCGCGCTCGATGGGGATTACCAGTACCGGGCCGGTGACACCCAGACCGGGCCGGGCCAGACCGACAAGGCCGCCATTGACTGGTGCCTGGCCCAGAAGCAGAGCGCTGGTGCCCATACCGCCACCCTCAACGCCGCCGAGGCTCAGTATCATCACCTCGGCGATGACCTGGTGCTGGGCATCCGGCTGGCCAGCCCGCTCACCTCCGCCGCCGAGCACCAGCTGCAGGCCCTGCTCACCGATATCCGCGCCGCCCTGGCGCGGATCGATCTCAACGAGCGGCTGGCGGACAGCCAGTTGCAGGCGGAGACCGACCGGATGCGCGCCGCCCTGCTCTCCTCGGTCTCCCACGACCTGAAGACGCCGCTGGCCACCATCATGGGGGCCGGCAGCACCCTGCTGGAATACGGGGACCGGATAAGTGCGGAGGACCGCATCGAACTGCTGCACTCGGTGCAGGACGAGGCGCGCCGCCTGCACGGCTATGTGCAAAACCTGCTGGACATGACCCGCATCGGCTCACCGGACTTCCAGTTGAAACGGGACTGGGTTGACCTGGCTGACCTGGTGGAGAGCGCCCGCCGCAGACTCGACTCCTCCTGGCGCCAGCACAAGCTGCTGGTGCACTTCGATCAGCAGATCCCCCGGCTCTATGTGCACGGTGCCCTGATCGAGCAGGTGCTGGTCAACATCCTCGACAACGCCTCCCGCTACTCGCCGGCCGGCACCCCCATCGAGTTCAAGGTGATGCTGGCGGACCCCGACCTCATCATCGACATCATCGATATCGGGGTCGGCATCGCCGAGTCGGATCGGGACAAGATCTTCAATCTGTTCTACACCCAGCCGGTCGGCGACTGCGGCAGCCGCGGCACCGGGCTTGGCCTCGCCATTTCCCGCGCTATGATAGAGGTCCACGGCGGCCGCATCTGGGCATTCGCCGGCCCCAACGGCAACGGCACCTGCATGCGCATCTCCCTGCCGCTGGCCCTCAACGCACCGGCGGCCTGATGGTCGCCGCCCTTTTCAATCAGCAAACGGGAGGCTGAATGGCTCACATACTGGTCATCGACGACGAGGCGGCCATCCGCCGTTTTTTGCGGATCAGCCTGATCGCCGAAGGACATCAGGTGAGCGAGGCGGTCGGCGTCACCGAGGGGATGGCGCAGTATCGCCACCTCAATCCCGATCTGGTGATCCTGGACCTCGGCCTGCCGGATGGCGATGGCATCCAAATCCTGCACGCCATCCGCGAGCACCACGCCAATCCCGTGCTGGTGCTCTCGGCGCGGGACTCGGAGCAGGAGAAGGTGCGGCTGCTGGATGCGGGGGCCAACGACTACATGAGCAAGCCGTTCGGCGTCGGGGAGATGATGGCCCGTATCCGGGTGCTGCTGCGCCAGCGAGTCGGTGCCACCAGCGGCGAGTGTCGACACTTCCCCCACTGTGGCCTGACCCTGGACAGCAGCAGCCACAAGGTGACCTTGCAGGGCGAGGAGATCCCCCTCTCCCGCAAGGAGTTCGCCCTGTTGCAGGCGCTGGTGTGCCACCCCGGCAAGCTGGTGCAACAGACCCAACTGCTCATCGACATCTGGGGACCGAGCCACAAGGAGGACACTCACTACCTGCGCATCGTCATCGCCAGCCTGCGCAAGAAGCTGGGAGATAACCCCCAGCAACCCACCCTGATCGAAACTGAAGCCGGCATCGGCTACCGTTTTATCGGCAGCTGATGTTGCAGCAAGAAGCTGGGCGGCAACATTCCCAGCAACCCACCCTGAGCGAGACCGAAGCCGGCATCGGCTACCGCTTTATCGGCAGCTGATGTTTCACGTGGAACGACGCCAGCAACAACAGAGTGCCAACAGACCGCATCCCCCGAACAGCAGTCCGAGATCCTGCAAGCTGGCTGCAACCGCCAACCCCAGGCTGAGTAGCAGGTAGTAGCCAAGCCCGAACAGGGCCCCGGCACTGCCCGCCACCTCCCGATAGGCCAGCAGCGCCTGGCTCAGCACATTGGGGATAGCCAGCCCGAACGCGATCACCACTCCCGTCATGGGCAGCAGAAACCAGAGCGATGCCTGACTGGCCCACACCAGCCAACCCGAACCCAACGCCAGCACGGCGGCGAGCCGTATTAACGAGGCAGGCGTCCAGCCACGGCCCAGCAGGCGCTTGTTGAGCAGGCTGCCCACCAGGGTCGCCAGCGCCAGCACGATGCCGGAGTAACCAAATTCCCCCGCGCTCAGCCCCAGACTGGCAAACAGAAACGGCGCCAGGCTGTAGTAGCCGAACAGCATGGTGTTGAACAGCGCCACCAGGGCGGCGCTGCGCCACAAGCCGCTATCACGCACCATCCGGCAGGCCAGCGGCCAGAGTGCGACCCTCTGAGTGATGGCCGGGCGGGTTTCCGGCAGTTGCCAGCAAGTGACCAGCAGCAATCCAACTGCCAATACCAGCAGGGCGCCGAATACCCCGAGATAGCCGAACCCGCTCGCCAGCTGGCCGCCGCTCACCAGCCCCAGCACCGGACTGAGGGAGAGCGCGATGCCCATCACCGAAAAGACCCGCGCCAGATCGCTGCCCTGATAGCTGTCGCGCAGCATGGTCTGGGTCACCACGGAACCCACGGCGGCGCCGAAGGCCGCGATGACCCGGGCCAGCAGCAGGGTTTCAAATTGAGTGGCCAGCAACGCCAGCAGGGTGCCGGCGCCATAGGTCAGCAGCCCCGCCAGCATGGCGGGACGCCGCCCGACCAGATCGCACAACCTGCCCCAGCAGACCACGCCCGCCGCAAACGCCAGAAAATAGACCGACAGGGTCTGGGACGCCAGCCCCTCGCTCACCCGAAACTCAGTGGCGATATGGGTCAGCACCGGGCTGTAGATGGTCTCCACTATCTGGGGAAACATCATCAATCCGACCACCAGCCAGCGCGGTGGCAACCTGTTGTTCATGACACACCTCCTTCACAAGAGGTCGCCATTCTAGAGAGGGATAACATGTCCGATTACAATAAGGCGGACTATAAACAGCAAGAATCGGACACATGGCCTTTATTCTTCCCGATCACCCCTTTGATCCGGACCAGCACGACGGCAGCGCCATCGGTATTGCCGCCGCCCTCGGCTGGCACGACTCCGGCCGCCATCAGCACCAGCGCCACCAGCTGCTGTTCGCCCAGGCAGGCTGCATGACCATAGAGCTGGACGATCAGGTCTGCCTGCTGCCGCCGACGCGAGCGGCCTGGTTGCCAGCAGGCCTGCCCCACCGGGTGTTGATGCGCGGGGTAGTGGCCTATCGCTCCCTCTACTTCCAGCCGGAGCCCGCGTTGCCAAACGAGATGGCGGTGCTGGCCGTCAACCCGCTGCTGCGGGAGATCATCGAGCGGATGGCGCTCTGGCCGTGGGACAAGCCGGAAGCAGAACAAACCTGCACACTGGCATTATTGAAAGAAGAGCTGGCGCAAGCGCCGCGGGAATCCTGGCAGTTGCCGCTGCCGTCAGACGGGCGTCTGACCGGCTGGCTGCAGGAGATAAAGCGGGGTGACACCCTGCCCGATCGGCTCAACCGGCTGGCCGAACGGGTGGGTGCCAGTGACAAGACCATAGGCCGCATCTTCATGCGGGAGACCGGCATGAGCTACCAGGCCTGGCGCCAGCAGTGGCGACTGCTGCGGGCCATGGAGCTGCTGGCCGAAGCCGAGCCCATCAGCCGGGTGGCCGCTGCCCTGGAGTTCGCCAGCGACAGCGCCTTCATCGCCTTCTTCAGGCAGCACACGGGGCAGACCCCCTTGCGCTACCTCAACTCTCGGGATGAGTCGCATCGGCCGAGCTCGCCTCCACCACCAGGGTCTCCAGGGCCAGCGGCTTGAGGTTGTGGATGGCCTCTGCCACCACGTCATGGGAGGCCTGCTGCTGCAAGGCCAGCATCTCCTGTTGCAGGGCGGCGCTATCCAGCTCGGGTCTGGGGTTCTCGGCGGCCATGGCATTCAGGCTCAGGCTGCTGGCAATCAGGGTAGCGATCAGGGTCTTCATCTGGTGTGCTCCGGTGTGGTTGAGATGACCAGATAGCTATTCCAATAGTTGTGCCAGATTTGTAACAGCATGATTTTATTGATATAAATAATTTTTTGATGCTGCCCCCCCCCTTCCTGAATCGAATGTTGGTTATTTTAAAACCTATAAATGGTTTTTTTTACCACCTCCATCATGGCAACCCTGTTCCACGTGAAACGCCCCGTTTTTTTGATCGACACCCGCTTTTGAAGTGAGCTATGGTGCTAGCTCCCCCCTTAACTGACTCTGGATTTGCCACCGAATGGAATTCTCCTTGTTCGGCGAGAAGTTCACTCGCCACGCCGGTATTACCCAACTCATGGACGACCTCAATCAAGGGCTGCTGAATCCCGACGCCATCATGCTGGGAGGCGGCAATCCGGCCCCCATCCCCGCCATGCTGGAACGCTTTCAGGCCGAGGCCAACACCCTGCTCGACAACGGCGAACTGATCAAGGCCATGGCCAACTACGATGGCCCCCAGGGCAAAGACAGGTTCACCAAGGCGCTGGCGACCCTGCTCAGCAAGGAGCTGGGCTGGGAGATCTCCGCCCGCAACATCGCCCTGACCAATGGCAGCCAGAACGCCTTCTTCTATCTGTTCAACCTGCTGGCCGGCGAGTTCGCCGACGGTCGCAAGAAGAAGGTGCTGTTCCCCCTGGCCCCCGAATACATCGGCTATGCCGACTCGGCCCTCTCGGACGATCATTTCGTCGCCTACAAGCCCACCATCGAGAAGCTGCCCGACGGCCAGTTCAAATACCACGTGGATTTCGAGAGCCTGCAGGTGGGCGACGACATCGGGGTGATCTGTGTCTCCCGGCCGACCAACCCCACCGGCAACGTGCTCACCGACGAGGAGATCGAGCACCTCGATCAGATTGCCCGTGACAAGGGGATCCCGCTGCTCATCGACAATGCCTACGGCGTGCCCTTCCCCGGCATCATCTTCAGCGACGCCAAGCCGTTCTGGAACGCCAACACCATCCTCTGCATGAGCCTCTCCAAGCTCGGCCTGCCGGGCACCCGTTGCGGCATCGTCATCGCCGACGAGAAGATCATCCGGGCCATCACCAACCTGAGCGGCATCATCAATCTGGCGCCGGGCAGCCTGGGTCCGGCCATCACCATTCCGATGATCGAGAGCGGTGACATCATCACCCTGAGCGAGCAGGTGGTGAAACCCTTCTACCAGCAGAAAGCCACCTTCGCGGTCCAGCTGCTGCGCGAGGCCATTCCGGATCCGCGCTTCCACATCCACAAGCCGGAGGGTGCCCTCTTCCTCTGGCTCTGGTTCGAAGACCTGCCGATCCACTGCCAGGAGCTGTATGAGCGACTGAAGGCGAAGAACCTGCTGATCGTGCCCGGCCACTACTTCTTCCCCGGCATCGACGACCCCGAGTGGCGCCACAGCCAGGAGTGCATCCGCCTCAACTATGCCCAGAGCGAAGATCTGGTGCGTCGCGGCATCGCCATCCTGGCCGACGAGATCAACGCCCTCTACGCCGGTTGATTCCCCCTTCGGCATGAAAAAAAGAGGCCTGCAGATGCAGGCCTCTTTTCTATCAGGTGGTCAGCGATGTTGTTTAACCGGGCAGTGCCAGCTGATCGGGTTTGCCGATGGGGATGGCGCGGGGCTTGAGCGCTTCCGGCAGCTCCCGGGCCAGCTCTATGGTCAGCAGACCGTGCTCCAGCCTGGCCCCCTGCACTTCCACGTGCTGGCTCAGCTTGAAGGCGAGCTCGAAGTCCCGCTCGGCGATCCCCTGATGGAGGAACTGGCGCTCGCCCATGGTGGCGACCTTGCGCCCCTTCACCTTGAGGGTGCCATTTTCGGTCTCCAGCTCCAGCTCATTGCGATCGAAACCGGCCACGGCAACCGTGATGAGGTAGCTGTCGTGATCCCGCTTTTCGATGTTGTACGGGGGGTAGGCCGAGGTCTTCTGATCGAACAGGCCTTCCAGCTCGCGGGCCATCCGCTCGAAGCCGACGGCATTGGAATAGAGATGAGAAAAATCGAGGTTACGCATGATCCTATCCTTCTATAAAGCAACAGGGTTTACTCTCCACGGGCCCGCCATCGGCACCCGGGAAACATCAGCAATGCAACGAGGTCAGGCTGTCAGCCGTTGATCTCGATCTTGCGGGGCTTCATCGCCTCGGGCACTTCGCGCACCAGGTCGATGTGCAGCAGACCGTTCTTGAGGTCGGCCCCCTTCACCCGCACATAGTCGGCCAGCTGGAAGCGACGCTCGAAGCCGCGTTCGGCAATGCCTTGGTAGAGGTAGTTGCGCTCGGTGTCGGCCTGCTTGCTGCCCTTCACCGTCAGCAGATTTTCCTGGAAGCTCAGCTCCAGCTCTTCCTGGGTAAAGCCCGCCACCGCCATGCTGATGCGGTAGTCGCTGTCACCCAGCTGCTCGATGTTGTAGGGGGGATAGCCGGCATTGCCATTGCTGGCCGCAGATTCGATGAGAGTGGCCAGACGATCGAAGCCGATGGCAGAACGATAGAGCGGAGAAAAGTCGATAGAACGCATAGTATTACCCTCTTGTGAGCGATAACGGATTGTTTGCCCTCCTGATGGACGGGCGCCTGGTCGAAACCTCTGTCGAGCGTTCCGGCCTTGTTATCTATATAGGGGCCAACATTTGGCTTTCAAGGGGTAAAAACAAAAGAAATGCAGGCCATCAAAAATGGCCCGATTAGATCGATAATAGGCCTGCGGGCCACTCATGATCCGTCCCTCATCCCTCCATACTGGCCGTGTCCCCAACGAGAAACCGGAGCACGCCATGAAGATTACCCAGGTTCGCAACGCCACCCTGCTCATCCACTACGCAGGAACCCGCTTCCTCATCGACCCCATGCTGGCCCCCAAGGGGAGCTACCCCGGCTTCGAAGGCATGGCCAACAGCCATCTTCGCAACCCCCTGGTCGAGCTGCCGCTGCCCATGGCGACCCTGCTGGAGGTGGATGCGGTGATCGTCACCCATGACCATCTGGATCACTGGGACGATGTCGCGAAAGCGAAGATCCCCAAGCACCTTCCCCTGTTCGTGCAGCATCAAAAAGATGCCGACACCATGAGGGGATGCGGCTTCGAGGATGTGCGCCTGCTGGGCGAGGTCGGCGAGTTCGCCGGCATCCGCCTGCAACAGACGGAAGGCCGACACGGCAGCGATACCATCATGGCCCTGCTGGGGGATCGCCTTGGCGAGGTCAGTGGAGTGGTCTTCTCCCATCCCGCCGAAAAGACCCTCTATCTGGCCGGCGACACCGTCTGGAATGCCCAGGTTGAACAAGCGCTGCACCGGCACCAACCCGAGGTTGTCGTCCTCAACTGCGGTGATGCCCAGGTGACGGGTCTGGGCGCCATCATCATGGGCAAGGAGGATGTGGCCGCCGTCTATCAGGCCGCCCCGCAGGCCACCCTGATCGCCAGCCACATGGAGGCGGTCAATCATGCCCTGCTGTCCCGGCGGGAGCTGCGCGACTACCTGGACAGCCAGGGGATGGCCGCCCGGGTAAGGGTGCCCGAGGATGGCGACACCATGGTGCTCTGAGCGAGGGGCCGGGCACCACATGGCTCTTCGGCTTTCTGTTACTGCCCCGTATGATGGGGATCCGAGTGCAAAGGAGTTTGCCACCATGCCCCGTCCCCTCATCGTCGCCGTCATCACCTTCGATCGCTTCAGCCCCTTTCACTGCTCGGTGCCCTGCCTCATCTTTGGCGACAAGATGATGCCGGGCCAGTCGTTGTTCGAGCTGAGACTCTGCGCCGGGGATGACACGCGGCAACCCGCCTCCTCCCAGGGCTTTCGCATGGAGGCCGACTATGGCCTGGAGGGTCTGCTGGAGGCGGATATCATCATCATCCCCTTCTGGCGCGATCCGGCCGAGCGCCCCGCCCAACCCTTGCTCGATGCCCTGGTTGCCGCCCGGATCAGGGGAGCCCAGATCGTGGGGCTCTGTCTCGGTACCTATGTGCTGGCCTATGCCGGCCTGCTGGACGGGCGCGGTGCCGCCACCCACTGGGAATTTGAGCAGGAGTTCGTCCAGCGCTTCCCCCGGGTGCGGCTCGATACCAATGCCCTCTACGTCGACGACGACGGGCTCATCACCTCGGCTGGCACCGCCGCCAGCCTGGACTGCTGCCTCTATCTGGTTCGCCAGCATCACGGCAGCCAGATTGCCAACAAGCTGGCCAGGCGGCTGGTGGTGCCTCCCCACCGGGAGGGTGGCCAGGCCCAGTTCATCGAGCAGCCGGTACCCGCCACCACCCGGGATGCCAGGATCAACCAGCTGTTCGATCACCTGCGCCTGCACCTGGCCGCGCCCCACACCCTGGACAGCCTGGCGGAACATTGCATGATGAGCCGACGCACCTTTAGCCGCCGCTTCCAGCTCGCCACCGGTCTCTCCCTCGGGGAGTGGCTGATGGCGGAGCGTCTGCGCCGCAGCCAGACGCTGCTGGAGTCCAGCGCCCACACCGTGGAACGCATCGCCGAACTGGTGGGGCTCGGATCTGCCACCATATTGCGCAAGCACTTTCGCGCCCGCTTCGGAGTGTCGCCGCGGGAGTGGCGCCGCACCTTTCGCGGTGACAGAGTCTAGGTCCCTCATGTTTCACGTGGAACGCGCCCTTTTCCTTGCCCCAGAAAACAAAAAGCCGCTCACGAGGAGCGGCTTTTGATGGTTGTCGGACCGTCTGTTAGACGTCGAGGTTGGCAACCCGCAGGGCGTTGGTCTCGATGAAGTCGCGACGGGGCTCTACGGCGTCACCCATCAGGGTGGAGAAGAGCTGGTCGGCGCCGACTGCGTCGTCGATGGTGACACGCAGCATGCGACGGGCTTCCGGATCCATGGTGGTTTCCCACAGCTGCTCCGGGTTCATCTCGCCCAGCCCTTTATAGCGCTGGATGTAGATGCCACGCTTGCCTTCGCCCATCAGCCACTCGACCGCTTCAACGAAGCTGGCGACCGGCTTCACCTTCTCGCCACGCTTGATGTAACCGCCTTCCTCGATCAGGTTGGCGATCTCCTTGCCCAGGGAGACCAGCTGACGGTACTCGGAGGATTGCAGGAAGTCATAGCTGAGCGGGTATTCGCGATCAACCCCGTGCTGGCGTACCACGGCGTGGGGCACGAACAGGCTGCGCTCCTCGTCGCGGCGTACCTGCATCTGGTACTGGATGCCGTGGTTGCTCTCGTTGAGCACGGCTTCCATGCTCTGGCACCAGGCCTGCAGATCGCTCTCGCTGGCCAGCAGGGCTTCGTTCAACTCAGGCTGATAGATCAGCTGGGTCAGCACGGCTTCCGGCGCGCGGCGGGACATGCGGGTGATGAGGTGAGTCACGGCGCGATGCTGGTTGACCAGACGCTCCAGCGCCTCGCCACCGATGGCCGGGGCAGACTCGTTGACGTGCAGGGTCGCACCGTCCAGCGCCATGGCGGTCTGGTACTGCAACAATGCGTCTTCGTCTTTCAGGTACTGCTCCTGCTTGCCCTTCTTCACCTTGTAGAGCGGCGGCTGGGCGATGAAGACATAGCCACGCTCGATGATTTCCGGCATCTGACGATAGAAGAAGGTCAGCAGCAGGGTACGGATGTGCGCACCATCGACGTCCGCATCCGTCATGATGATGATGTTGTGATAGCGCAGCTTGTCCGGGTTGTACTCGTCGCGACCGATGCCACAGCCCAGGGCGGTGATCAGGGTGCCCACCTCCTGGGAGGAGATCATCTTGTCGAAACGGGCCTTCTCCACGTTCAGGATCTTGCCCTTGAGGGGCAGGATGGCCTGGTTCTTCCGGTTGCGACCCTGCTTGGCGGAACCGCCAGCAGAGTCCCCTTCCACGATGTAGAGTTCGGAGAGCGCCGGGTCTTTCTCCTGACAGTCCGCCAGCTTGCCGGGCAGACCGGCGATATCCAGCGCGCCCTTGCGGCGGGTCAGTTCGCGGGCCTTGCGGGCCGCTTCACGGGCACGGGCCGCATCGATGATCTTGTTGACCACGATTTTGGCGTCGCCCGGGTTTTCCAGCAGGAAGTCGGCCAGCTTCTCACCCATCGCCTGTTCCACGGCGGTCTTCACTTCGGAAGAGACCAGCTTGTCCTTGGTCTGGGAGGAGAACTTGGGATCCGGTACCTTGACGGAGATAACGGCAATCAGACCTTCACGGACGTCGTCACCACTGGCGGCGGACTTGGCCTTCTTGCTGTAGTCCTCCTTGTCCATGTAGTTGTTCAGCGTCCGGGTCAGCGCGGTACGGAAGCCCACCAGGTGGGTACCACCATCCCGCTGCGGAATGTTGTTGGTGAAGCAGTAGACCCCTTCCTGATAGGCGTCGTTCCACTGCATGGCGACTTCGACACCGATTCCGTCCTGCTCTGTGGTGAAGTGGAACACCTTGGGGTGGATCGGGGTCTTGTTCTGGTTCAGGTACTCGACGAAGGCCTTGATGCCCCCTTCGTAGCAGAAGTGCGCCTCGCGGCCATCACGCTCGTCCATCAGACGGATGGAGACGCCGGAGTTGAGGAAGGAGAGCTCGCGCAGACGCTTGGCCAGGATCTCGTAGTGGAACAGGGTGTCACTGAAGATGGTCGGGCTCGGCCAGAAGCGGACTTCGGTCCCGGTGCCGGTGCTGTCACCAATCTGCTTGAGGGGTGCCTGCGGCTCGCCCAGGTGATAGGTCTGCTCGTAGACATGACCGTTGCGGCGGATGGTCAGCAGCAGCTTGTCGGAAAGCGCGTTCACCACGGAAACGCCCACACCGTGCAGACCGCCGGACACCTTGTAGGAGTTGTCATCGAATTTGCCGCCGGCGTGCAGCACGGTCATGATGACTTCGGCGGCGGAGCGGCCCTCTTCCGGGTGGATGTCCACCGGAATGCCGCGACCGTTGTCGCGCACGGAGACGGAGCCGTCGGAATGGATCTTGACCTGGATATCGGAGCAGTAGCCAGCCAGAGCCTCGTCGATGGAGTTGTCGACGACCTCGAACACCATGTGGTGCAGGCCCGATCCATCGTCCGTATCGCCGATATACATCCCCGGGCGCTTGCGGACCGCATCCAGGCCCTTGAGCACCTTGATATTCGAGGAGTCGTAAGTATTTTCACTCATAGCTTACTCTCTGCCTTCTCTAACGTTTCGGAGATCTTGCCTTGTTCCACGTGGAACAGCTTGCAGTCACTCGCATCCATCATGTCTGCGAGCTGACCGGTATCGATGGCGGTGATGAACACCTGGGACGCGCACTGCTTCAGCCTTGCGGCCAGCAGACGACGTTTGTCGACATCCAGTTCAGAGGCAAAATCATCAATTAAAAAAATACAGCCGCGGCTGCTATGTTGATTCAAATAGAGCCCTTGGGCCAGCCGCATGGCACAGACCAGCAACTTCAGCTGACCCCTGGACAAAATATCCTGCGCGGGCACGCCGTTCGCCTTGAGCCGCACGTCCGCCTTCTGCGGACCGACCCCAGTGTACCCCAGCGAACGATCCCGTTCGAACCCCGCCTCCAGCAATGCATCGAGGGGAGTGTCTTTTTCCCAGCCTCGATAGAATCCAAGACTGATATCGAACTCCGGCAGAAAATCTGCCGTCATCTCCTTGATCAGGGGGGTAATGGCCTGACAATAACTGGCGCGAAAACCCGCCAGCTCGCCGCCCAGTCGCACCAGCTCCTGATCCCAGAACGCCAGTTGACGATACTGGGTGCTCTGGCGCAACAAGGCATTGCGCTGCTTCAACAGCCGACGCACCCGCCCCCAGAGGGAGAAGAAGGTCGGCTCCTGATGGAAAACACCCCAGTCGAGCCAGGCCCGGCGAGCCTGGGGCCCACCGGTCAGCAGGCTGAAACCATCGGGGTGGATCAACTGTACCGGCAACAGCTCCGCCAGATCGGCCAGGCGCTGGGCCTGGGCACCGGCGATCTTGAGCTGAGTTTCGCCCCCCTTGTCCTTGGCAAGCCCGATGGGCACCTGACGCCCCTCCAGCTCGCACTGGGCAAACAGGGTAAAGGCCCGCTCGCCCTGGCGGATGACCCGCCCGGTCAAATGGGTACGAAACGAGCGGCCGAGACCAAGGTAATGAATGGCTTCCAGCACGCTGGTCTTGCCGCTGCCGTTGCTCCCGACCAGGATATTGAGGCCGGGAGACAGCGCGAGACTGGCGTGCTGAATATTGCGAAAGTCGCTGAGCTGGAGTTTGACCAGGGACACGACTAGATCCGCATCGGCATCACCACGTACTGGGCATCTTGGTTCTCAAAATCCTCAATAATGGCGCTGCTGATGGAATCGCTCAGGCTGATCCGGATTTGGTCACATTTTAACGTATTCAACACGTCCAGCACATAGGAGACGTTGAAGCCGATCTCCATCTCGCCAGCGGCGTATTGTACGTCAAGCAGCTCTTCGGCTTCTTCCTGTTCCGGGTTGTTGGCGGTGATGCGCAGCAGGTTTTCCTGCAGATTGAGACGCACCCCACGGAATTTCTCGTTGGAGAGGATGGCGGCACGAGCAAAGGCCTGGCGCAGATCCTCGCGACCGGCGATCAGGGCCTTATCACTCCCCCGGGGGATGACGCGGCGCCAGTCCGGGAAACGGCCATCCACCAGCTTGGAGGTGAAGATAAAGCCATCCAGGGCGGCGCGCAGGTTGCTGCGGCCCACTTGCAGCCGTACCGGCTTGTCTTCTGCTTCCAGCAGGCGCACCAGCTCCAGCACCCCTTTGCGCGGCAGGATGACCTGATGATCGGGCAACGATTCCCCCACCACCTCGCGGCGGCAGGTGGCCAGCCGGTGACCGTCCGTCGCCACGGTACGCAGGCCGTGTCCTTCGCTCTCGAACAGCATGCCGTTCAGGTAGTAGCGCACGTCCTGGCTCGCCATGGAGAACTGGGTCGCGTCGATGAGTTTTTTCAGCTCCAGCTGGCTGATGTCGAACTCGAGCACGGATTCCCAATCCTCGATGTTCGGGTATTCGGTCGCCGGCAGGGTCGACAGGTTGAAGCGGGAGCGACCGGAACGGATGATGAGGCGCTCTCCCTCGGTGCTGAGGCGGATCTCCGCCCCCTCCGGCAGACCGCGACAGATGTCCAGCAGCTTGCGCGCCGGCACTGTGGTGCGGCCATCCTGGCTGTCGCTGTTGAGATAGACCTGTCCGATCATCTCCACCTCGAGATCGGTCCCGGTCAGCGACAGCAGGCCATTGCTGACATCGAGCAGGACGTTGCCGAGGATGGGCAGGGTCGGCCGGCCACCCAGGGCACCGGACACCAGTTGCAGGGGACGTAACAGGGCCTCACGGCTAATTTCGAGCTGCATCTGTGCTCTCCGTTGTTATTGGGAGGAAAGGATTAGGATCAGGCTGGAACATGCAATCTGCATCTGTGCACTCCGTTCCGTTATCAGGAAGAAAGGGTACGGATCAGGTTGGAATAGTCTTCCTTGATGTCGTGACTCTCTTCCTTCAGCTGCTCGATCTTGCGGCAGGCATGAAGAACCGTGGTGTGGTCACGGCCACCAAAGGCATCCCCTATCTCAGGCAAACTGTGGTTGGTCAACTCCTTGGCCAGCGCCATCGCCAGCTGGCGCGGGCGGGCAACGGAGCGGGAGCGACGCTTGGAGAGCAGATCCGCCAGCTTGATCTTGTAATACTCCGCCACCGTCTTCTGGATGTTGTCGATGGTGACCAGCTTCTCCTGCAAGGCCAGGAGATCGCGCAGCGCCTCGCGCACGAAGTCGATGTTGATGGCGCGGCCGGTGAAGTTGGCGTTGGCGATCACCCGGTTGAGGGCACCTTCCAGTTCACGGACGTTGGAGCGAAGCCGTTTGGCGATGAAAAAGGCCACTTCGTCCGGCAGATGGATCTGGTTCTCGTCCGCCTTGCGCATCAGGATGGCAACCCGGGTCTCCAGCTCGGGCGGCTCGATCGCCACCGTGAGTCCCCAGCCGAAGCGGGACTTGAGACGATCTTCCACCCCGTTGATCTCTTTCGGATAGCGGTCCGAGGTCAGAATGATCTGCTGGTTGCCTTCAAGCAGGGCATTGAAGGTGTGGAAGAACTCCTCCTGGGAGCGCTCCTTGTTGGCGAAGAACTGGATGTCATCGATGAGCAGGGCATCGACGCTACGGTAATAACGCTTGAACTCTTCAATGGCGTTATTCTGCAGCGCCTTCACCATGTCCTGCACGAACCGTTCGGAGTGCATGTAGATGACTTTGGCGTCTTTCTTGCGATCCTTGATGGCATTGCCAACGGCGTGCAGCAGGTGGGTCTTGCCCAGGCCGGTTCCGCCATAGAGGAACAGCGGGTTGTAGGCACCACCCGGATTGTCGGCCACCTGACGGGCGGCCGCACGGGCCAGCTGGTTGGACTTACCCTCGACGAAATTCTCGAAGGTATAGTTCACGTTGGTGTTGCTCTTGTGGTTTGGCTCGGGCTTGTTTTCGGCCTTGTTTTCCCAGCTCTTGGGAGAGTTATTCACAGGATCGACACCACGGGCCGGCGCCCTGGCGACCGCGACGGGATGAGGGCGATTGCCGATATCAAAACGCAGGGTGGGAGCGTCGGCTCCGCACAGCTCGTTGATGATGCCGTTGACCCGGAGCAGGTACTTGTCGCGTACCCAGTCCAGAACAAAGCGGTTCGGTGCATACAGGGTCAGAGTATTGTCACTCAACTCCGCTTGAAGCGGCCGGATCCACATGCTGAATTCTGCCGAGGGCAACTCATCTTGCAGCCGGTTAAGGCACTGCTGCCATAGCGAAGCAGTCACTCTAGACTCCCGTCAATTGATTAAGTAAAGACCGGCTATTCTACGTTTTTAGTGGCCGGATCTCCAGTTGCTGCCGCACGGATCCAGCAAATAAGATCCTTGACTTTCAAGGATCCAACGCCCCAGGATCCCATTTCATCCCCAAAGTTACCCACAGCCGGATATCGGCAATGTGGACAGAATGGCGCGCTGCAACCATAGTTATTTTATATAACCAAATATCATTTATTTTTTATATTTTATTCCAATAACATCAGCGCCAACCCGTGATTACAACTAAAAATACAGCACTACAGAGAGAGGAATCCCCATGAAATCCACCATCAAACTGATTTCCGGCGCCGCCATTCTGCTGGCCAGCCTGTCCGGCCAGGCCATCGCCCAGGAAACCATCAAGGTCGGCATGTCCGGCAAATATTTCCCGTTCACCTTCGTCAAGCAGGACAAGCTGCAGGGCTTCGAGGTGGACATGTGGAACCAGATCGGTGAGCGCACCGGCTACAAGGTCGAGTTCGTGACCGCCAGCTTCTCCGGCCTGTTCGGCATGCTGGAAACCGGCCGCGTTGACACCATCTCCAACCAGATCACCATCACCGACGAGCGCAAGGCCAAGTACGCCTTCTCCCAGCCCTATGTCTATGACGGTGCCCAGATCGTGGTCCGCAAGGGCAACAACACCATCCACGGCATCAAGGATCTGGAAGGCAAGAAGGTCGCCGTCAACCTGGGCTCCAACTTCGAAGAGCTGCTGCGCAAGAACGACCCCAACAAGAAGATCGACATCCGCACCTATGACTCCGCCTTCGAGCAGGATGTCGCCCTGGGCCGCATCGACGCCTTCGTGATGGACCGCGTCTCCACCGCCCAGCTGATCAAGGAATCCAAGCTGCCGCTGCAACAGGCAGGTGCACCGTTCGAAACCATCGAGAATGCCCTGCCCTTCCTGAAGACCCCGGAGAAGCAGGCCGTGCTGAAGAAGGTTGACGATGCCCTCACCGCCATGCGCAAAGACGGCACCCTGACCAAAATCTCCGAAAAATGGTTCGCAGCGGACATCACCAGCAAATAAATGATGGAATTTGACCTCGAGTACACGCTAGGGCTGTTTCCCATCCTGCTCAAATACCTGGGCACCACGATGGAAATGGCCCTGTGGGGATTCGTATTGGCACTCGTACTGTCGCTGATCCTGGCGATAGTACGGGTGTTTCGCGTTCCCGCACTTCACTGGCTGGCGATGCTGTATATCTCGTTCTTCCGGGGTACACCGCTGCTCGTCCAGCTGTTCCTGCTCTATTACGGGCTGCCGCAGCTCTTCCCCATCTTCGTGGGGATGGATGCCTTTACCGCCGCCATCATCGGCCTGACCCTGCACTTTGCCGCCTACATGGCCGAGTCGATCCGGGCAGCCATTCTCGGCATCCACAAGAGCCAGATGGAAGCCGCCCTCAGCATCGGCATGAGTCGGCTGCAGGCGATGCAGCGGATCATCCTGCCCCAGGCGGCCCGCATCGCGACACCATCGCTGATGAACTACTTCATCGACATGATCAAGAGCACCTCCCTGGCGTTTACCCTGGGTGTGGCGGAGATCATGGGCAAGGCCCAGATGGAAGCAGCCTCCTCCTTCAAGTTCTTCGAGAGCTTCATGGCGGTGGCGCTGATCTACTGGGTGGTGGTCATCTTCTTCACCCGCTTGCAGCATCTGCTGGAAGTGCGGCTGAACCGTGCTTATTAAAGGAGGCCTGTCATGATCAACCTAACGGGTCTCTCCAAGGCCTATGACGGAAATCAGGTGCTCAACGGCATCGATCTTGAGGTAAAGAAGGGGGAGATTGTCGTCATCATCGGCCCCTCCGGTACCGGCAAGTCGACTCTGCTGCGCTGCCTCAACCTGCTGGAAACCCCGGATGCAGGGCGGCTCGTCATCGATGACCTCGCCGTGGATCTGGCCAAGGCCAGCGACCAGCAGGCCATCGAACTGCGCAAACGCGCCTCTTTCGTGTTCCAGAACTACGCCCTGTTCGCCAACAAGACGGCGCTGGACAACATCGCCGAGGGGCTGATCACCGTCTGGAAACAGCCGAAGGCGGAGGCTCGTGCCACTGCCCTGGGCATCCTCAAGGACATCGGCCTCGCCGAGAAACAGGATGCCTACCCGGCCTCCCTCTCCGGCGGCCAGCAACAGCGCGTCGGCATCGGCCGGGCCATGGCGGCTCACTCCAAGGTGATCCTGTTTGACGAGCCCACCTCCGCCCTCGATCCCGAGTGGGTCGACGAGGTACTGGGCCTGATGAAGCAGCTCGCCCGCCAGCACCAGACCATGGTGGTGGTGACCCACGAGATCGAGTTTGCCCGTGATGTCGCCGATCGGGTGATCTTCATGGAAGGAGGCCGGATCGTGGAGCAGGGCCCGCCGGATCAGATATTGGTCGATCCGCAGGATCCCCGTACCCGGGAGTTCCTGCGCAAAGTACTTAAATAGCTCTCTCTTTGGCGGCCTGGCCGCCTTTTTTCTTGAGGGATCCTTGTTTAACCCCGGGTTGCCAGTATAATTCGGGGCCCTTGATCCTCCGGATCCTGCCAGATTACCCCGCTCGGTCGACGAACGGGGCGAGATGGAAAGGAACGGCGGATTGACGAGAAGCTGAACTCTGTTTAGAATTCGGCCTCTTTTGCTAGTCGTCACACGCTATAGCTGGCGCGTCGGCTAAGTGTGACAATCAAAACTGTACAGAAATACGGAATCGAATCATGAAACGTACTTTTCAACCGTCCAACCTGAAGCGCAAGCGCTCTCACGGTTTCCGCGCTCGCATGGCTACTGCCAACGGCCGCAAAGTTCTGGCCGCTCGTCGTGCCAAGGGTCGTGCCCGCCTGGTAGTCTAATGCCTACCCAGCACACCTTCTCTCGGGAGTTACGTCTGTTAACTCCCGAACACTTCAAACGCGTTTTCGCCGAGCCTGTCCGGGCCGCTTCTCCGCAAATTACGCTTCTTGCTTGCCCCAACTCCCTCGAACACCCCCGTCTTGGCCTCGCCGTGCCCAAAAAGGCGCTCAAGCGTGCCGTCTGGCGCAACCGTGTAAAACGAGTGGTTCGGGAAAGTTTTCGCCTCAATCAAGCCAATCTGCCCGCTATCGACATCGTCGTGATCGCCAAGGGTGGCGTGAAGGAGATGGACAACGAAGCGCTGTTCAAGTTACTGGAAAAGCTATGGCGCACTCTGTCACGCCGTTGCAATGGGTAGCAATCAAACTGATACGCCTGTATCAGCTAATCATTAGTCCCCTGCTCGGGCCGCGCTGCCGTTTCACCCCGACTTGTTCCCAATTTGCGATAGAAGCAATCCGACTTCACGGTTTCATAAAAGGCGTTTGGTTAGCCAGCAAACGTCTATTAAAATGCCATCCCTTATCCGAGGGTGGTTATGACCCGGTTCCGCAACCAAAGCGAAGAAACTGAAGACTATGGAATCACAACGCAATTTACTCCTGATCGGTTTGCTGTTCGTGAGCTTCTTGCTCTGGCAACAGTGGGAGTCCGACAAGGCTCCGAAGCCGGCCCCGACTACCGTGGCCCAAACCGAACATTTCGTACCTGAAGCCGGTCAGACCGGTGATATTCCTCAGGTTTCCGAGCAAGCAAATGGTAACGCCGCGCGCAAGCTGATCACCGTCTCCTCCGACGTGCTCAAATTGACCCTGGACACCCAGGGCGGTGACATCGTCTCTGCCGAGCTGCTGGCCCACAAGCTGGAAGAAGGCAAGGAACAGCCGTTCACCCTGCTGACCAGCCAGCCTGCCCACCTCTATGTGGCCCAGAGCGGTCTGGTCGGTCGCAATGGTCCGGACAGCCAGGCCCAGGGTCGTCCCACCTATGAAGCCGCCCAGACCAGCTATCAGCTGGCCGATGGTCAGGATCAAGTCGTCGTTCCGATGACCTGGACCGACAGCAAAGGTGTGGTCTTCACCAAGGAGTTCGTGCTCAAGCGCGGTGATTACGCCGTGGGCGTCGACTACAAGATCGACAACAAGTCTGCCGAGCCGGTCCAGGTACAGTTCTACGGTCAGCTGAAGCAGACCATGACCACGCCGAAGGATCAGGAAGGTCATGCCATGGTGGCCAGTGCCTACCGTGGTGGTGCCTTCTCCAGCGAAGATTCCCGCTACAAGAAGTACACCTTCGACGAGATGAAGGATGCCGACCTGAACAAGACCACCCAGGGTGGTTGGGTTGCCATGCTGCAGCACTACTTCGTCTCTGCCTGGGCCCCGAATGCCAACGACACCAACAGCTTCTACAGCCGCGTGATCCCGGGCAAGGACCAGGCCATCATCGGCTACAAGGCGCCGCTGGTTGACGTCGCTGCCGGCCAGCAGGCCGAAGTGAGCGGCAAGCTGTGGATCGGTCCCAAGCTGCAGGATCAGATGGCCAAGGTGGCAAACCACCTGGATCTGACCGTCGACTACGGCTGGCTCTGGTTCATCGCCCAACCGCTGCACTGGCTGCTGACCGTGTTCCACGGTTTCGTCCAGAACTGGGGTCTGGCCATCATCATGCTGACCCTGCTGGTGCGCGGCATCATGTTCCCGCTGACCAAGGCCCAGTACACCTCCATGGCCAAGATGCGCATGCTCCAGCCCAAGCTGGCTGCGCTCAAGGAACGCTTCGGTGACGATCGCCAGAAGATGTCCCAGGGCATGATGGAGCTGTACAAGAAGGAGAAGGTCAACCCGCTGGGCGGCTGCCTGCCCATCCTGGTACAGATGCCCATCTTCATCGCCCTCTACTGGGCACTGATGGAGTCTGTCGAGCTGCGCCACGCGCCGTTCGCCCTGTGGATCACCGACCTGTCGGTGAAGGACCCCTTCTTCGTGCTGCCAATCCTCATGGGTGCCTCCATGTGGTATCTGCAGAAGATGAGCCCGACCACCATCACGGACCCGATGCAGCAGAAGGTGATGCAGTTCATGCCGATCATCTTCACCTTCATGTTCCTCTGGTTCCCGGCAGGTCTGACTCTGTACTGGCTGGTGAGCAACGTCATCTCCATCATCCAGCAGACCATCATCTATCGTCAGCTGGAGAAGAAAGGCCTGCACTCACGCAACTGATGCGCAGCCCATCTTTCCTGATGACAAAAGAGGCGGCCTTCGGGCCGCCTTTTTTATTACAATGTCCCCCACCCTCTTACTCATTCAGCCAACCAGCGAGTCAAGCAAGATGACAACAGATACCATCGTGGCCCAGGCCACCGCCCCCGGCCGTGGCGGCGTCGGCATAGTCCGCGTCTCCGGCCCTGCCGCCGAGCGGGTCGCCGAGATAGTGCTCGGCAAGCTCCCCAGGGTGCGTTATGCCGAATATCTGCCGTTCAGGGACGAGCAGGGCCAGGCGCTGGATCAGGGCATCGCCCTGCTGTTCAAGGCCCCCAACAGCTTCACCGGCGAAGACGTGCTGGAGCTGCAGGGCCATGGTGGCCCCGTCATTCTCGACATGCTGATCCGCCGCATCCTGCAGATCGACGGCATCCGCCCCGCCCGCCCGGGCGAGTTCAGCGAGCGCGCCTTCCTCAACGACAAGCTGGATCTGGCCCAGGCCGAGGCCATCGCCGATCTCATCGAAGCCTCCAGCGAGCAGGCCGCCCGCAGCGCCATGCACTCCCTCCAGGGGCAGTTCTCCGGCAAGGTTCAACAGCTGGTGGAGAGTCTCACCCGGCTGCGCATCTATGTGGAAGCGGCCATCGACTTCCCGGATGAAGAGATCGACTTTCTCTCCGACGGCAAGGTGGCGGGTGACCTCTACGCCATCATGTCCGAGCTGGACGACGTGCGCGGCGAGGCCAAGCAGGGTGCCCTGCTGCGAGAGGGGATGAAGGTGGTGATCGCCGGTCGCCCCAACGCCGGCAAATCGAGCCTGCTCAACGCCCTCGCAGGCCGCGAGTCCGCCATCGTCACCGAGATCGCCGGTACCACCCGCGACGTGCTGCGCGAGCACATCCATCTGGATGGCATGCCACTGCACATCATCGACACCGCGGGCCTGCGCGATACCCAGGACAAGGTGGAACAGATCGGCATCGAGCGCGCCTGGGCCGAGATCGAACAGGCCGACCGGGTGCTGTTCATGGTGGACGGCACCACCACGGATGCCGTCGATCCCCACGACATCTGGCCGGAATTCGTTGATCGGTTGCCAAAAAACATCGGCCTCACCGTGGTGCGCAACAAGGCGGACCTGACCGGCGAGGATCTGGCACCGAGCCAGGAGCAGGGCCACGCCGTCTATCGCATCTCCGCCAAGACCGAGCTGGGGCTGCCCGCCCTGCGCGAGCACCTCAAGGCCTGCATGGGCTTCCAGGGCAATACCGAGGGGGGCTTCATGGCCCGCCGCCGCCACCTGGATGCGCTGGAGCGCGCCGCCGAACGGCTGCTGGTAGCCAGGGAGCAGCTTGAGGTCTATGTGGCTGGCGAACTGGTGGCCGAGGAGCTGCGCCTGGCCCAGGAGTCCCTGTCCGAGATCACGGGCGAGTTCAGCTCCGACGATCTGCTGGGCCGCATCTTCTCCAGCTTCTGCATCGGCAAGTAATGTGGTGAAAAATCAGCAATAAAAAGCAGCCAGTGAGAACATAACCAATTGTAAATATTGAACTTTGTTTTTTACTGGCTATTCTTGCCTGATCTTGTTTCGTGAGAATTTACCCCGAGAGTACCCCGAAGTAACCTCTCGGGGTACTTTCGGGGGACAATTATGAAGATCAGCATCGAATTCCGCGAACCTGACGCCGAAGGCAAGCGCGCTCTGCGCTTAACCTATTACGCCGGCTCCTACCTTGAACCAACCACGGGCATCCGCAAGCACAAACGCAGCAGAGAGCCCCTGGATCTCTTCTTGTACGACAAGCCGCGTACTCCAGCACAGCGGCTCCACAACAAAGAAACCCAGCGAGCAGCCGAAGCCATCCGCGCCAAGCGACTCTTCGAGTACGAGACTGGTAAACACCATCTGGATTTCTCGAACGCCTACAAGGCCAGCTTCTTCGAGTACTTCCAAGAGGTTACAGACCAAAAAGCGGCAGGCAGCAAGAGCAACCATTCCATCTGGATATCAGCCCTCAAGCATTTACGCCAGTACCATAAGCTGCCGGAGCTGACTTTTGAGGAAGTAGATCAGCTGTTCCTGGAGGGATTTCGGCATTACCTGATGCACAAGGCCCGCACCAAAAGCGGCACACCACTGAGCCGCAACACCCAGAGTGCCTATTTCAACAAGTTAAGGGCGGCCCTGAACCAGGCGGAGCAGGAACGGCTGCTACCGGATAATCCAGTACGACGTGTCAAAGCTATCCAGGGGGAGAAGAACAAACGGGTTTACCTGACCGAAGACGAGGTACGAGCCTTGGCCCAGGCCGAGTGCCGGTACGACGTTCTTAAGCGCGCTTTTCTGTTCTCTTGTTGCACTGGCTTGCGCTGGTCCGACATTCACAAGCTGACCTGGGCCGAGCTGGAGCCCTTCTATGGCCATTACCGTATCGTCTTCACCCAGAAAAAGACCAGCGGCCTGCAATACCTGGATTTGAATGACATGGCGATGCAGCTGATGGGGCGCCCAGGCAAGGCAACAGAGCGGATCTTCAAGGGCCTCAAGTACTCGGCTTGGCACAACATGGAGCTCACCCGGTGGGCGTTGCAGGCGGGTATAACCAAGAAGGTCACCTTCCACAGCGCGCGTCATACCTTCGCCGTCATCCAGCTTAATCGCGGCGTCGATATCTATGCCCTCTCCCGATTGCTGGGGCACAGTGAGCTGAGAACTACCGAAATCTACGCCGACATTCTTGAATCGCGGCGCCGAGATGCCATGCTCGATTTCCCCAATGTCTTGGGGTGATAGAAGCACCCTCGACGAGATCATAGCTAGGAAGAGCCAACAAATAGGCCAGCGCAACCATGCGCTGGCCTAGATTATCTTAGATAATATAGATCGGATTTCAGGATCGCCCTGCAGCCCAAGCGGTAACTGGGTTTCACTGAATTGGCTTGTGACCGTTATCGTGAACTTTGTGACCACTTTCGTGATAGTTTGTGACCGTTATCGTGATAGTGCAGGCCGGCCGATGGTAAACCGCCCCTTGGCATGTTCACTGATTGACCAACCCAGTTCAGCCAGTTCATACAGAGCCTTGCGAACTCGCGATTGCCGCTTTCGGTTGGTGGCCGCGCTGGACTTATCAGGAAAAGCGTAAGAGACCAGTTTATCTAAACCTACTGGCTTGCTGCGGCCACAATCAATCCAGGCACAAAGCCGCTGATGCAATATCCGGGCAGTGCTACTACGCAGTTGCCGTACCTCAGCCAGATCGATATAGGTATATCGGCCATTACCCAATATGGCATTGGTCAGCAATGGGTTAAGCGCCACAAAGAGCCTATCGGTCAGGGGATCGCTGGCATAGTTCGCCAGCAGACGAAAACCACTACGCAAGCCTGCTACCTGTGCTATTACCGACACCTTCCACAACCGCTCGACAGTGCGACGCACCGTATTGGTGTCACGAGGGTTTGCGTAACCAATCTCCTTGGCCAGTTTGCGCAAGCTGCTTTTGACTACCAAGACATCCTGCTGGTTGGCAATCCCACGCAGCTGAAGTAGGTCTCGTAATATCTCTCCGGTTTCACCACTCGCAATAGGCCCAATCTTGCCACTTTCTGATTCAAGCCCAGCTAGGGCAACCAACCCTTGAAGTACGCGCAAATCGTCAGCCCCCAAGGGTTCTGGCCCAGAAAACTCAATCTGATTACCGTTATCCAAACGGTAAATCACCTCCAGCTTGTCACGGCGGCGTTGGCCATTCGAGATCGCCCTAAACAACCCGGGAGCAAGGCAGTGCATATGGTCGTGCCGGGCATGAGTCAATTCAAAGCAAGGCACGTTTGCCCCCAGCCCAGCGTATTTCGTCAAAACCAGCGGGGTACAGCACACCTCCTTCCTTCCGCTCCAGCCAGCGCTCCGGTAGTGGCGGCCCATAATTGCTTTTGCTTACCCCAAACCGCACGTAAAGCTGGCTCTTCTCTACCGATACGCCCAGCTTCTGCGCCTCTTTCTTGGTCATAGTGGCGAGATAGGCCTGCCAGCGAACGTTGTCCACCAGTACCGACGAACCACGGCTTGCCTGCTGCAGATCGCCAGCTTCTTGGAATGCCGCAGATTTACTGGTGTGGTGTACAAACAGCACAGCGCATCCCAGCTCCATGGCCAGCCGTTCCAACTGACCCAGTACCTGCGTCATGGCACAGGCTGCGTTCTCGTCAGCATCGTGGAAGCGCCTCAAAGTATCGATGACAATCAACCTCACCCCTTCAGCCCATATAGCAATCGCTTCCCACCAGCGGCTATCCAGCACATTCGGACTGGCACCCTGGAGCGATATCAAACGAAGGTCTCGTTCAACGTTGGCACGCAGTTCAGCATCAAGGCCTCCGCCCAAGGCAAACAAGCGCTGGTGCAGTACAGGCCAGGGGTCCTCGGCAGGCAGGTAGAGCACAGCTCCCCTGCCCAGCTTGCCAAGTTCAATCCAATCCGGCCCACCGGCGATCTGCATTGCCAGTTGCAATGCCAACATCGACTTGCCCACTCCTCCCGGTGACACCAAAGCACCAACGCAGCCCACCGGCAGCCCTGGAAGGACAAAATCGAGGGGTTTCGGAGGTTCAACAAAAGCCGACCGGAGATCCTGAGGCCAGTGAGATGCTATGAGATCTCGCTCCATAACAGCCTCACAACCGCCCATGGCCAGCTTGCCGCACACGCTTGATTACATGCTCAGTGAGTTCGGCGTCCGGTGAAATGCGGTGGGAGAGCAGCCAGTCCAGCAGCTCAACGCGCTTGAAGTAGATCTTTTTGCCTTGTGGCTTGTAATGCGGCAGACGCTTTTCACTGGTCAGCCGGTACACATAGCTGACAGAAACCCCCAGCAACTCAGCGCACTCCTCGGCAGAAAGCACCTCTTTTTGCGCCTGTCCTTGCTGGATTACCAGCAGCTTAAGCTCATAAATCTCTTTAAGGATTGCCCCATTAGGATCGCTGTAAACTGACGAATTTTGTTCGCGCATGCAGATTGTCTCCTGGTTACAAACATCAGCATGCAAGAGCGTACCGGGGACCTAACAAAATCCAGAGCGCTGTAAGTGCCCGTTTTGGGCTCTTACAGCGCTTTCGGGAAAAATTTCACATGTGAAATTCATAAAGTATGGCAAGACAGCACGATGCAGTAGAAGGATTACTGTCATTTTTTGGTTGACAAAGACCGATATGAGCAGTCATCATACACAAACATCTTGTGCGTAGACGCTCTACTGTATGAGATGGGAGAAAATGCAGAGACAGGTGGCCGCCTGTCTCTGCGTTCAAACACCACAAGCAACCCGAAGTTAGTCACTATGGAGGATTTGAATGATGCAAGCATATCAAACAAACGAAGTACTACAAGATGGATGGATCGTAAGAGGCTTCTGTCTTGTTCAGAGCAATGCGTTAGCAAAGGCTATGACACAACCCAATGATGCAGGTCCCCAACCTCGTTTAGAAGTCAAACGCGGGAAATGGGCATTCCCTACCCCCGACAGCGTGAAATCAGCAAAAGATGCAGTTTTCTGCGATGCAGACCGCATCATTGCTCTTTACAACAAACATCATGGCGGCTCTCAGCAAAAAATTACGAGCCCAGTTAAGGCATGGTTTACAAAAGAAGCTTATCGCGCGGGTTGGGAAGATGTCGTGTTCCTGACGAATATCCAAGCTTGTCGGTGTGCAGGCTTCATGCTTCGCGCTCCGGCCCAGTCATGGGGAAAAGTGTAATGTCATCAATACCTAACCTTCTCTCACTAGGGGATATTGCCGATATACGAACTGGGTATACCTTTCGAGAAAGAGTCGATGAGGTCTCATCTAATAGTCAAGCCGATGCTCATGTGGTTCAAATCAAAGATGTTCGCAACATATGGGAGAGAACAAACACCCCACTCATTCAAGCTCAGCGACTTCCTTTGATCCGCTGGGAGGGTAGTAACAAAGCTTTTGCCTCCCCAGGTTCAGTTCTGCTTCCAGCTAGAGGAGCTAAAGGGGGATACTTTCGAGCCTCTTATCTGTCATCTGACCAACAGAGTCAATTGCCTGTTGTGGTCAGTAGCCAGCTTCTAATTATTACTCCGAAACAAGGTGTTCTACCTGAGTTCTTGTGCTGGGCGCTTAACCGCCCGGCAATGCAGTATTGGTTGTCTGAAGGGGCAAGTCAGGGAACCAACATTGTGATGCTCAATACAAAGGTGGCCAAAGAACTAAAACTGGAGATTCCAACCCTAGCCACGCAAGAAAAAATTCTGCACCTGAACAAATTGTGGGAACAGGAGCAACAGCTGACACAAGCCTTGTTAAAGAATCGAGAAACCATGCTGCAAGGCATGTTTCAGAATTTGCTTAAGGAGAAAAAACAATGACAACTCAGATCAATCAGGACGTTATCAACAACACCGTTTGGGGTGCTTGCGATGTCTTCCGCGGCACCATCAGCGCCGACACCTACAAAGACTTCATCCTCACCATGCTGTTCCTGAAGTACATCTCCGATGTCTGGCAGGACCATTACGACAGCTACAAGAAAGAGTACGGCGACGCACCAGAGCTTATCGAAGAGATGATGAAGAGCGAGCGCTTTGTGCTGCCCAAACAATCCAGCTTCTACACACTCTATGAACGACGTCACGAGCCAGGAAACGGCGAGCGGATCGATCAGGCTCTGCATGCACTGGAAGAAGCCAACGGTACCAAGCTCAAAGATGGCAACAAGAGCGTGTTCCAGGACATCAGCTTCAACAGCGATCGCCTCGGCGAAGAGAAGCAGAAAAACACCATACTGCGCTATCTGCTGGAGGAATTTGCCAAACCGGAGCTCAACCTGAAACCAAGCCGGGTCGGCAACCTTGACGTGATTGGCAACGCCTACGAGTACCTGATCGGCAAGTTTGCCGCCAACAGCGGCCAGAAGGCTGGCGAGTACTACACCCCGCCCGAGGTCTCCGACCTGATGGCCGAACTGCTCGATCCGCAGCTCGACGATACCATCTGTGATCCCGCCTGTGGTTCCGGGTCGCTCTTGATGAAGTGCGGCCGCAAGGTGGTGCAAAACCACGGCAAGAAGCGTTACGCCCTCTACGGGCAGGAAGCCATCGGCTCCACCTGGTCGCTGGCCAAGATGAACATGTTCCTGCATGGGGAAGACAACCACAAAATCGAGTGGGGCGACACCATCCGCAACCCCAAGCTGCTGGATAAAAACGGCGATCTGATGCGCTTCGATATCGTGACAGCCAACCCGCCGTTCTCACTGGACAAGTGGGGGCATGATGAGGCCGAGCACGATAAGTTCGGCCGCTTCAAGCGCGGCATCCCGCCCAAGACCAAGGGGGATTACGCCTTTATCCTCCATATGATCGAGACCCTGAAACCCAAAAGCGGTCGCATGGGTGTCGTAGTCCCTCATGGCGTGCTGTTCCGCGGCTCCAGCGAAGGCAAGATCCGCCAAAATCTGATTGACGAGAACCTGCTCGATGCGGTGATCGGCCTGCCGGAGAAGCTGTTCTTTGGCACCGGCATCCCCGCCGCCATCCTGATCTTCAAAAAAGAGAAGGTGGACGACAATGTGCTGTTTATCGACGCCAGCCGCGAGTTCAAGGCCGGCAAGAACCAGAACATGCTGAGCCCGGAGAATATCGCCAAGATAGTCAAAACCTACCGCAACGGCGGCAATGTCGAGAAATACGCCTATCTTGCCTCGCTCAAAGAGATCAAGGAGAACGACTACAACCTCAATATCCCCCGCTATGTGGATACCTTCGAGGAAGAGGAAGAGATCGATCTGCTGGCGGTGCGTGCCGAGCGTGAACAGCTAAAAACTCAGCTGCTCGAGTTGGAAACCGAGATGGCCAACTATCTGGAGGAGTTGGGTTATGGTGCCTAATGGTTGGAACCGCACAACTCTGGGAGAGATTGCCGAATTTAAAAATGGGCTTAACTTCACTAAATCAGACAAGGGTGAGGCGATTAAGATCGTTGGTGTTGGCGACTTCAAAGACTTCGCCGAGCTCAGGTCAACTGATCTACTGGAAACGATTTATGTAAACAATAGGGTTCGAGACGAAGAGCTTTTGGAAGATGGAGACTTGCTATTTGTAAGGTCGAATGGCAATAAAGACTTAATTGGCCGCTGCTTATTTTTTCCTGCCGTCGCCACTAGACTTTCATATTCAGGCTTCACAATACGAGGTCGAGTTAACAAAAAGTTTGCTTTACCTGAATATATTTCCTTAGTCGCGCGTTCATCTCTGATGAAGCAACAAATATCAAAAAATGGTGGCGGGACAAATATTTCCAACTTAAGTCAGCAGATTTTAAGCGACGTTGTATTTTTGCTGCCTCCACTCCACGAACAAAAGAAAATAGCCAAAATCCTTTCCACTTGGGACAAGGCTATCACTACCACCGAGCAACTGCTGGCCAATAGCCAGCAGCAGAAAAAAGCCCTGATGCAACAACTGCTGACCGGCAAAAAACGCCTATTGGATAAGAATGGGGTGAGGTTTAGTGGGGAGTGGAAAGCTCAACGTATTGGTTCTCTTTTAAAAGAGGTTAAGCGGCCAGTTCAATGGGACGATGATCGTCAATATCACCTTTTAAGTGTCAAGCGCCGCTCGGAGGGAGTTGTGCTTCGTGAAATTTTAAAGGGTTCAGAGATTTTGACAAAAAAAATGAACACTGCACTTGCCGGTGACTTTTTAATCTCAAAGATGCAGGTTGTTCACGGAGCCACAGGGTTAGTAACAGAAGAGTTTAATAAGTGTCACATATCAGACTCATACATTGCTCTAAGGCCAAAAGATGATGAAAAAATAGATATTGCTTTTTTCTCTTGGTTCAGCAAACAAAAAATAATGTATCACAAGGCATTCCTTTGTAGCTATGGTGTTCATATTGAAAAGATGACCTTCAATTTCAATATGTTTGTAAAGGAAAAGGTTGTTATTCCAGCCACGCTTGAGGAACAACAAAAAATCGCCGCAGTCCTGTCCACCACCGATCAAGAAATCAGTGCCCTGCAACAAAAGCTCGACGCCCTAAAGCAAGAGAAAAAAGCGCTGATGCAACAGCTGCTGACCGGCAAACGGCGGGTCAAGGTGGAGGAGGCCGCATGAAAAAAGTGACCATTCACCCCATGACAGAGGCCGATGTGGAGTGGTTGGAGCAGCGGCTGATGGACCATGGCAACGACGACTCGATGCTGAGTCTGTCGGCGCTCGACGGCTTTCTGACTGCGGTACTCTCCGGCCCCGAGCTGGTGCCACCCAGCCAGTGGTGGCCGGTACTCTGGGGTGGCACGCCCCCTGAGTGGTCTTCCGAGCATGAGATGAAACAGGCGCTGGATTTGATCCTCGACCATATGAATATTCTGGCCCACACCCTCTGTTATCAGCCTCAGCACTTTATCCCGGTGCTAATGGCCAACTATGTCGAAGGGCAGGAGATCTGCAACGCCGAAGATTGGTGCTTTGGCTATCTGCGTGGCATGGCGCTGGGGAACTGGCCAGCCTTGCCAGAGGCACTGGGCCGCTCCCTTGAGGTGATCCGCCTGCATGGCAGCGATGATCTGCTGCCACAGCTTGCCAGCCTCTCGCTACCGGAACATCAACAGAGCGTGGCCGAAGTGGGCCCTGCCGCCCTGCGGCTGCACGCCCATTTTCTCGCCCAACGGGGGCCAAGCACAGCACCGATATCTGCGCCAACACTCACGCCAGTAACCCCGCCGGTTAGAGCGACCCCCAAGATCGGGCGCAATGACCCCTGCCCCTGTGGCAGCGGCAAGAAGTTCAAACAGTGCTGTTTGCACTGAGTTGAGATGGCAAGACCCCGAACAGACGCCATCGGTAGCACACAGTTGAAGGAGCGTTCAAAGGCATGATCGAATTTACCCCGGAGCAGTTGCTGGCTCAGTTGCGCGAGCTGGATGAGTGTCCCCGTATCGAGGCCAAGCGAGGCAGCGACATCGGTTCATCCGTCATGCAGTCGATCTGTGCCTTTGCCAATGAGCCTAGCCTTGGTGGTGGCTATCTGCTGCTCGGGGTTAACGAGCCAGATGAAACACACGACACCTTTTCGGTATGCGGTGTCAGCCACAGTGACCAGCTCCTCAACACGCTGCAGACCAACTGCCGTGATCAGTTTGAACAGCCGATCCCGGTACAGGCGCAAGCCCATCAGCTGGAGGGCAAACGTGTGCTAGTCGTCTTTGTCCCCGAACTGGAGCCGGCAGCCAAGCCTTGCACCTTTAAGGGGAAGTTCGACAGCAAGAACAAGCGCAAGAGCGGCGTCTGGCGACGGGGATTGAACGGTGATTACGAATGCTCCCAGCTGGAGCTGGAGCCCTTGCTGCTCGCCAAAAATGGCCTAGGGTTCGAGCAGGTTCTGCTGCCTGACGCCCACTGGGATGATCTCGATCCCCACGCCATCGAGCTCTATCGCACGCTGCGCAGCAAGGTTCGCCCTCATGCTGAAGAGTTGCAGGCCAGTGACAGTGAGATGCTCCAATCCCTCAATCTGGTGAAAAAGCGCCTGGGTGAATGGGTACCCAATATCGCCGGCTTGTTGCTCCTTGGCAAACCGCTGGCGCTGCGAAGACTGTTACCCGCCATGCGCGTGGACTACGTGCGCGTCGCCGGCACTCAGTGGGTGGAAGACCCTCAACAGCGCTTCGACACTACGCTGGATCTGCGTGAACCCCTGCTGACGCTGATCCCCAAACTGGAGGCCACCATACTGGATGACTTGCCAAAGCATTTTCGTCTGGAAGAGGGCAAAACCCAGCGAGACGACCAGCCCTTGCTGCCACAGAAGGTGATTCGCGAAGCGGTGGTCAACGCCGTCATGCACCGTGATTATCAGGTTAATCAGCCCATCATAGTGGTGCGCTTTAGCAACCGCCTCGAGATACGCAACGCCGGCTACTCTCTTAAGCCGGAGGCGATGCTGGGGGAGATGGGCTCTATCCTGCGCAATCCGGTGCTGGCTTCTGTGCTCTACGACGTCAGCTTTGCCGAGACCAAAGGCTCCGGCATCCGCACCATGCGACGTCTGCTGGACCAGGTGGGTCTGACCGCGCCTGTTTTCATGAGTCAGGTCATCCAGAACCAGTTTCTGGCAACCTATCTATTGCATCAACTGATGGGCGAAGAGCAGTTGGCCTGGCTCAAACAGTTCGCTCATTTCACCTTGAACAACGATGAGGCGAAAGCACTGATCCTGGCCAAAGAGACGGGAGCGGTGGATAACGCAGGCCTTCGCGCCATTACCGGCCTTGATACGCTCGCCGCCAGCCAGATACTGGGAAGATTGCATCATCAGTACCAGTTGTTGGTCAAAGGGGGGGCAGGCTCCTCCACTTACTACGAGCTGTCAGCGCCTCACGAACTCCCGCTGTTTGCTGCTGCCAATGATGAGGGCCCCCGCTCAAATGCGGGTGACCATGTGGCAAATACGGGTGACCTCGACGCAAATACGGGTGACCTCGCGGCAAATAGAGGTGACCTCGGCTCAAATGCGGGTGACCTCCCGTCAGATCTGCTCGCTCGTATAGACCAACTCACCCCCAAAGCACGCAGAAATAACCTGTGGCCAGTGATTCTGTGGCTCTGTGCCATGCGTCCTTACAAGACTGAGCAACTGGCCAAAACGCTGAACCGGCGGGAAAACGCACTAAAAGCGTCCCATTTGAACATTATGCGGGAACAAGAGGGCTTGATTGGCTATGCCTACCCAGAAGTGCCCAATCATCCGGAACAGGCTTACCAAACCACAGAGAAAGGACGCCAATGGCTCGCTGCACGAGGAATTGAACTCAATGACTGATCATCACCACGCACCCAAGTTTCAAGAAGAGTTCAGCGCCAAGATCCCAGCCCTGACCCTGCTGACCAAGCTGGGCTGGACTTTTCTGTCCCCCAAGCAGGCGCTGGCAGCCCGTAACAATAAATATGACCAGGTCGTTCTGAGCCAGATTTTGCGCGAGGAGCTGAGCAAGCGCGCCTTTGTATATGCTGGCAAGAGGTATCCGCTGTCCGCCAAGTCAGTCGACAATCTGGTAAGTGAGCTGTGTACTCCAGCGCTTAACGAAGGGCTGATGACCGCCAATGAACGGATCTATAACCATTTGCTCTATGGCATGTCGGTCACCGAATTCATTGACGGCAAGAAGGTGAGCCCGACCATTGCCTTGATCGACTGGCATAACCCGCACAATAACCGCTTCACCTTTACCGAAGAGTTTCATGTCACCCGAGCCAGTGGCATAGAGTCTCGTCGCCCCGATATCGTCTGCTTCGTCAATGGCCTGCCATTGGCGGTGATCGAGGCGAAACGCCCGGATAGCAACGCCAAAAAGGGGCCAACCGTCAAAGAAGGGATCTCCCAGACTATTCGCAACCAGCTACACGGTGAGATCCCGCTGTTGTTCGCCTATAGCCAGTTGCTGCTCTCCATCAGCGGAATCGAAGGACGCTATGGCACCTGCGGTACACCGGAAAAATTCTGGGCAGCCTGGCGTGAAGAGGACATAAGCGACGCGCAGATGGCCGAGATCAAGAATCGGCCGATTCCCCAAGATACCCTCTCGACACTGTTTTATCATCGCCCACCGGCCACACAGGATTGGTACCAGACTCTATTAGCCGCGGGCGAGTTGGCGGTGACAGACCAGGATCGGCTGCTTATCAGCCTGCTGTCACCTGATCGGCTGCTGGAGATGACCCGTCTGTTTACCCTATTTGACAAGAAAGCCGGCAAGATAGTGGCCCGCTATCAGCAGGTATTTGGCATCAAGCGACTGATCGAGCGGATCAGCCAAAAGCGCCCTGATGGCGGCCGCCAAGGCGGGGTGATCTGGCACACAACAGGATCAGGCAAGTCGTTCACCATGGTCTTCCTGAGCAAGGCGATGATCTTGCATGATGCGCTGAAAGCCTGCCGCATCATTGTCGTTACCGACCGGGTGGATCTGGAAAGCCAGCTCAGCAAGACCTTCTCATCCAGTGGTGAACTGGCTGGCAAGAAGGACAAGGACGCGGCGATGGCCACCTCCGGCCCGCGACTGGCCGAGCAAATTGGCAAGGGTACCGAGCGCATCATTTTCTCGCTGATCCAGAAGTTCAACACTGCTACCAAATTGCCTGAGTGCGTCAACAAGAGCCCGGACCTCATCGTGCTGATTGATGAGGGGCACCGTAGCCAAGGGGGCGAAAACAACATTCGCATGCAACTGGCCCTGCCCAATGCCGCCTTTGTGGCCTTTACCGGCACCCCTCTACTGAAAAACGACAAGACGACCAACAAGTTTGGCCCCATCCTGCACGCTTACACCATGCAGCGAGCCGTTGAGGACAAGGCGGTCACCCCCCTGCTCTATGAAGAACGCATCCCGGATCTCGATGTGAACGACAGGGCGATTGATGCCGGTTTTAACCGCATCGCCACCAACCTGACCGAGGAGCAAAAGGCTGACCTGAAGCGCAAATACACGCGCAAAGGTGAACTCTACAAAGCCGATGACCGGCTCCAGCTAATCGCTCGCGACATAGCCGAGCACTTCGACAAAAACATTCCGGAAGGGCTGAAAGGTCAGCTCGCCTGCGACAGCAAGTCTTCCGCCATCAAGTACAAGCAATATCTCGATGAGGTTGGATTGTTCGAATCTGCCATTGTTATCAGCTCCCCCGATAGCCGGGAGGGCAATACCGATGTTGATGAATCAACCCTCCCTCTGGTCGTGCAGTGGTGGAAAGATAACGTGGGTAGCCAGGATGAGCAGCTCTACACCAAGCAGATTATCGAACGCTTCGCCGACAAGGATGATCCGCTCAAGCTCTTGATCGTGGTAGACAAGTTACTGACCGGTTTCGATGAGCCCAAGAATACGGTGCTTTACATCGACAAACCCTTGAAGGAACACAACCTGATCCAGGCCATCGCCCGAGTTAACCGGTTGCACCCGGACAAAGAGTTTGGCTTGCTCATCGACTACCGCGGCATTCTCTCGGAGCTAGATACCACTATCGCCAAGTATCAGGATCTCGCCTCACGCACTCAGGGCGGCTACGACCTTGACGACATCGCCGGCCTCTACAACCAGATGAGCTCTGAATACAAGCGCCTGCCACAGCTCTACAAGGACCTGTGGAACATCTTTGCCGGGGTAAAGAACAAGCAGGACATAGAGCAACTGCGCCAGGTGCTGGTACCCCGAATGGAAGAGGTAGAGGGAGAGCTGGTAGATGTGCATCTCAAGGTGCGTGAAGACTTCTATGAGGCACTCTCCCGCTTTGCCAGTTGCCTGAAAGTAGCTCTACAGTCGGCCTCGTTCTTCGAGGACACCGCCTTTACCGAAGCGGATCGCCGCCATTACAAAGAGACGCTGCAACAGTTCTCCAGCCTGCGGCAAACAGTGCAACAGGATGCAGGTGAACGAGTCGACTACGACGAGTATGCCCAGCAGGTGAAAAAGCTGCTCGACAAGCATGTGGTTGGTGTCGAGGTCAAAGAGCCCGGTGGTGTGTATGAAGTTGGCAAGATGGGACTGCAAAAACCGCCGGAAGAGTGGAGCAAAGAGAAGACCCGCAACGAGACTGACATCATCAAGACTCGCGTCACACGCATGATTGAGCAGGATCTCATGGATGACCCTTATGCTCAGGAGTCTTTCTCAACCTTGTTGCGCCTCGCCATTGAAGAGGCGGAAAAACTGTTTGATCACCCTCTCAAGCAGTACATGCTGTTCCGCGAGTTTGAAGAGCAGGTACAGGAACGCCGCCTGAACGATATGCCTGATGCTTTTGGCACTAACCGCCATGCTCAGGCCTACTTCGGTGTCTTTAAAAAGAACCTTCCACAACTGTTTGACAACCAGGATGCTCAGGTTGAAGAAAAGTGGGTCAAACTCGCTTTCGAGATCGACCGGTTGGTTGATGCCTCGGTCGCCGAACACTCTATCAACCCGCAAAATATTGAAGCCGATATTCGCAAGAAGCTGCTGCCATTGCTGTTCACCGAGTGCAAGTCCATCGGCTGTGGCATGGATCAAGCCAAGCGCATGGTGGAAATGGTCGTGCAGATTACCCGAGTTGGTCACAGTGGGATGTAACTGCAGATGAGCACCTCCGGCAACATGGCCAATAGGCTCCAGCACTTTTCCTATGGTGGCGAGCTTATCAGGTTCGAACGGCTCACCAGACCCAAGGCAGGCAAACTGCTGATCAAGGTGCATCCTGACTGCCGGGTTGAGGTGATGGCTCCGCCGCAAACGCCAGATGAAGAGGTGCTTGCGGCGGTAAAAAAGCGTGCCCGCTGGATCTACGAGCAGTTGCGTGACTTTCGTCAGCAGTTGGAACATGTCACGCCACGCCGTTATGTCAGTGGCGAGAGTCACCTTTACCTCGGCAAGCAATACCTGCTCAAGGTCATCGTTGCACCAAGCAGTGTGCAAGGGGTCAAACTGCTGCGAGGCAAGCTGGAAGTATCAGTCAGGAAGCCAGGACCCGAGACAGTGAAGGCTCAACTGACCCAGTGGTATAGAACCCGCGCCAGAGAGCTTTTCGCCAAACGTCTCGATGCCATGCTGGAACAAGCCTTGTGGGTTGTGGATCGCCCTCCGTTACGCCTGCTGAATATGCAAACCCAATGGGGAAGCTGTTCGCCCAATGGCCGGATCACACTCAATCCTCATTTGGTAAAAGCCCCTAGAGAGTGCATTGATTACGTCATCCTCCACGAGCTTTGCCACCTAGCCGAGCACAACCACAGCGAGCGATTCTGGCGGTTGCTCAGCCAGGTGATGCCGACTTGGGAGAAGACTAAGCTGCTACTCGACGGGATGGCCCACCGACTGCTGACATCCTGAAATATGAGGGGCAAAATTCCAGATAGATAGGAATCCGCTCCCCATATTTCAGCACACCAGAGTCCATCATCCCTTCAAACAAGATGACCAATATTCCAAAGAGAAAAACGGCACGAAATTTCCAGATAGATAGGAAGTCTTCGATCAGGATTCCACATAACTCGTTCTGAACAGGCATTCCACTATGTGGAAAATTCACACCACTTTTCCAGATAGATAGTTATGTGGAAAGAAACTGGACAGGAATTGGTTGGGAATGACAGTGTTCATTCCATGGCTCCACATCCTGCGTGATTCCACGCAATCATGTTTGTTACGAGCGAACAAACTTCAATACTTTCAGTGCTTTGTTGATTTTTTCCTGAGCGAAGTCCATGGTGATATGGAGTTTGGTCACACGATCACCTGATTGCATCCTTTATCCGCTACACCTGAGGCCCATCACCATGAACAGCATCGTCATCCTGATCCTCCTGTTTTCATTCCTGATAGGGTTTGGCGCCTTTGCTGCGTGGCTGTATATCGAGAAGCGTCGCATGGGTGCCTCGGATAAATGACTCGCTATTTTGCTGAACGGACCTCTTTTGCCACGCACGAAATCAGATGGCGGGAGCAGCCCAACATTTCCTGGATCACCGAGTAGCTGTGTCCGGTGCTCAACAACTGTGCGATGTGCTGACGCTTCTTTTCATCTTTCTGGCGACCGCGATATTTCCCCTCATCCCTGGCCTTGGCAATACCCTGCTGCTGCCTGCGTCTGCGATCTTCATAATCTTTGCGAGCAACTGCTGCGAGCATATCCAACAGCATGCCATTTACAGCCTGCAAAATGGCGCTGGTGAACTCGGAGCGGCAGTCCCCCTGTAACGCCACCCAGGAAGTCGGAAGCTCCGGAGAAACGATTGAGAGCTGTTTCTGAGCCAGCAACTGCTTCAATGTTTGCCAATCCGTCTGATTGAGACGGGCCAGACGATCAATCTGCTCTACCAGCACAATGTCACGATCTGCAGCGTCGCGGATCAGCCGCATAAGCTCAGGCCTGTCCAACGTTGCACCAGACTCATTCTCCACATAGAAACTGGCTATCTGATGGCCATGCTCTGCAGCAAAACCAATCAGCAGCTCTCGTGCCCGCTCAGCATCCTGTTCCACAGTCGATGCACGTAAATACGCCCGTATGAACATTGAGCCCCCATCAGTCTGTTTAAAGTGGTTCCTAATTATTGGTTCAATATAAGTGGTTTCAATATGATTTTCGAGAGGGCATTAAGTGGTTTTTATGGGGTATACCTTTTTTGAAACCACCGCATGACGATCAAAACACGACCTTTCGATAGCCTTTTGATCTGACAGCACAAAATTTAAGTATGATCCGTCACCACAAAGTCGCTTTTGAGTTGTATTTGAGTATTTAAGCGACGTTGCCCACGATTCCTGATCTGCTGAATGGGATGCCAAAGGAGGAAATCTACAGAAGCTGGGCTTTGAGGTGAGTCATCTTTTCGACTCGCCGAACAAGCCAGCAGCCAAGCGTAGCGCGGCAGTTCTTTACCCCATGGTTTGGTAATTTCCCCGTCTGCTGTTCTCTTACCCGCTATAGGGAATAAATGTTAAATACCGCCTATGGCGTGTAAATGATACTTACCCTCTATAACAGGTAAACATTGATATACCTGCCATAGCGTGTAAATTGGAAGAAGGCACGCTACCAGGTTGTCGAATCATGAAAGTAACCAGCGCCAAGCAGCTGAGCGCCTGTATCAAGGATGCCAGGCTTTCTCAAAAGCTCTCTCAAGGCAAAGTGGCCGAGAAAGTGGGGATTAGGCAAGACACAGTCTCCAGCTTCGAGCTCAATCCTGAATCCACCAAGCTGGAGACCCTGTTCAAGATCCTCGCGGCACTCGAATTGTCAGTGGATATCAAACCCCGCAATGAGTCATCCGAGAGTCCGGCATCGGGCTGGAAGGAGGAGTGGTAATGGCCAATCTGGCTGTCTACATGAACGGCTATCGGGTAGGCACATTCACCAAAACTACCAGCGGTGCCCATCAGTTTCAGTACCATGAGTCATGGCTAGCACAACCGGGCAGCCGTCCGATCTCACTCTCCATGCCATTGCGCCATCAGGCCTACCGGGGCAATGAAGCCTATAACTTCTTCGACAACCTGCTGCCAGATAATACGGAGGTGAGAAACAGGGTTGTAGCACGCTATCAAGCGGCATCAACCCAGCCCTTCGATCTGCTCAGTTGCATTGGCCAGGATAGCGTAGGGGCATTACAGCTGGTTACCGAAGGGCACGATGTTCCAGATGTCAGGCGAATCGACTACAAGGCACTTTCCGATGACGAGCTCGAGCAGATCCTGACCAGCTACAAATCAGGAATCCCTTTGGGGATGGTCAGGGAGCAAGAGGAGTTCCGGATCTCTATCGCCGGGGCGCAAGAAAAGACTGCGCTGCTCTATATCGATGGCCGTTGGTACTTGCCACTCAACGCAACGCCGACAACCCACATTATCAAACTCCCTATTGGCAAGATTGAAAGCCACTCCTACTCGATAGACCTCTCCCAGAGCGTAGAAAACGAATATCTCTGCACTCTGAGTGCCAAGGAGTTTGGTCTACCCGTACCTCACTGCTTCATGATGCAGGTTGGCCAGGTCAAAGCACTGGCTGTGGAACGCTTCGACAGACGTTACGCTGCCGATCGCAGTTGGATCATGCGCCTTCCCCAAGAAGATTTCTGTCAGGTATTGAATGTTCCGTCAGCACGGAAATACGAGAGTCATGGAGGACCAGGGATCACTGACATCATGAAAACCTTGCTGGGCTCTGCGACACCAGAACAGGATCGCTACCTGTTCATGAAATCTCAGGTCCTGTTCTGGCTGCTGGCAGCCACCGATGGCCATGCAAAGAACTTCTCGGTCTTTATTGAACCGGAAGGGCGTTTTCGCCTGACCCCTTTTTACGACATCCTATCTGTCTATCCAGTGTTTGGCGGCCGAGGCCTCAACCGAAGGGACGCCAAGCTCGCTATGGGCCTAGCAAGCAGCAAGGGAAAGAAATACGCCATTGAGCAGATATTCCCGCGTCATTTCTTCCAAACGGCAAAAGCTGTGGGATTTGAGCGTTCTGCTATGGAAGAGATCCTGACAGAACTGGCCAACTCCGTTGATGATGTTATTGAGCGTGTTACCCAGCAATTGCCAGCAGGCTTCCCCGATGCCATCAGCAGCACCATTCTAGAGGGCCTAAAAGCCCGCTCAGCCAGGCTGATAAAGGGCTGGGATTAAATTGACGGTATGTGGGATGATTGCACGGTTAGCCAAACCACCTATGGGAAGTTTGCACGGTTCGAAGAGTAAAAGCGGCTTTCCAGGCACCGGACGGTGCTATGGGCGGTTCAAAATATGTTCAAAACTCACCTAAAAAGCGGTTTTGAATGCGTGTAGTAGCATCGCGTTGATTCATATGGGAAGGCTGCACGATCGAGAATGGACTATGTGGGAACGCTGCACGATAGCAGAAACCCGTGAGCGGCCTCTCAATATGCTGTTTTAGTTACTTTTACCCCAAGCGGCCCCCGAAAAGCCACTAACATATTGAAGATAATAGATTATTTACATTCTGCATCGGCAAGTAAGTCCGCAGAGCAGGCAATGAAAAGCCCGGGTTCATCCCGGGCTTTTTTTGTGCGCTTTTCATCCACCAACCTAGAGGCGGCGCAGGCACCACATGAAGTAAGCACCCCCTAACAGGGTGGAGACCAGACCGACGGGCACCTCCTGGGGAAAGAGGAGCTGCTGGCCGATCCAGTCCGCCGACACCATCAGCAAAGCACCACAGCCTGCGGCGCCGAGCAGGTGCCAGCGCGCCCTCACCAGCCCCATCAATCTGGCCAGGTGCGGCGCCAGCAGACCGGCAAAGGAGAGCGGGCCTATCACCATGGTGGCACTGGCGGTGAGCACGGCCACCAGCAGCAGGATGGTGAGCTGGGCGCGGCTCAGGCGAATGCCGAGCGCCGTCGCTACCGCCGGCCCCATGGGCATGAGATCGAGCCAGCGGCTCACCAGCAGGCAGGCTGCCAGCATCAGCAGCGCCAGCACCACCAGGGCAAGGGCCACCGGCTGGGTGACGTAATAGGTGGAGCCGGACATCCAGGAGAGCAGTTGCTGCACCCGCAGGTCGCCATTGGCCAGGGCGATGGCCTGCAACGGCTCGAACAGCGCCGTGATGGCGATGCCAGACAGCAGTATCCGCTCCGGCTGGAAGCCGTTGCGCCGGTTGATAAGCACCAGCAGCAACAGGCAGGCGAAGGCGCCCACCAGCCCCCCCAGCAGCATCATGGGCAGCGGCAAGGCGGGCAGCAACAGGGCCGCCGCAATCACCCCCATGAAGGTGCCACCGCTTACCCCCAGCAGTTCGGGGCTCGCCATGGGGTTGTTGCTGACTCGCTGCAACAGGGTGCCTGCCAGCGCCAGCAACACGCCTGCGGCACCCGCTGCCAGCGTGCGCGGCAAGCGCCACTCCAGCTGGGCCTGCCACCGCAGCCAGCTCGGCCAGCCCCAGCCGCCCATCCCCTGCCCAAACAACAGGGAGGCGATCACCGCCGCAGCCAGCCCCAACACCATCAGGCCGACAAGGCGAGTCGGCGCCGGATGGCGGGCCAACTGCAGGGAGGAGTTTGCCTTAGGCGCACTCTGCTTGATACCAAGACGCGGGATAAGCCAGAGCAGCAGCGGCGCCCCCAACAGGGCCGTCATGGCGCCGGTCGGGATCAGCACAGGCCAGAACCGGCTCAGGGTCTGCAGCAGCAGATCGGTGGCCGCCAGCAACAGGGCGCCGAGGATGGGTGCCCACAGCAGCCGCTGGGCCAGTTTTCTGACCCCCAGCAGCCGCACCATGGCGGGCGCCGCCAGCCCGATAAAACCGATCAGCCCCACCACACTCACCACGCAGGCGGTGACGAACACGGCGAGACCCAGACCAGCCAGGCGCAGATGCTTGAGGGAGACCCCCAGGCTGCGTGCGCTGGCATCGTCCAGCTCCAGCACTGCCAGCGGGCGCACCAGCACCACCGCCAGCATCGCGGCCAGCAGCAACCGTGGCAGCAGATAGCCGACGCCGCTCCAGCTGTTCTGGGCCAGAGATCCGCTCCCCCACACCAGCAACCCTTTGAGCTCCTCCTGGAAGAACAGCAGCAATCCCATGCTGATGGCGGCCAGATAGAGGTTGATCACCAGCCCAGCAAAGACGATGACCACGGGATTGAGCTGGCGGCGCCAGGCCAGGGCGAAGACCAGCCCCATGGCCAGGCTTCCCCCGGCCATGGCGATCCACTCCCGCCCGATCAGCAGCCAGGAGGGGGCGAGCAGGGTCACCATCATCAGCGCCAGCTGGGCGCCGGAAGCCACCCCCAGGGTGGTGGGCGAGGCCAGGGGATTGCGCAGCACCTGCTGCATCAGGGTACCGGCGAGCCCGAGGGCGGCACCGGCCAGCAGGCAGATGGCTAGGCGCGGCAGCCAGCTGAAATGAACCACCGCCTGGCGGGCATCGTCCAGCTCGGGGGAGAACAGGGCCTGCCACCAGAGCGCCCCCGGCAGTTGACGCGCCAGCTCGGCGCAAGCCAGCCCCAGTGTCAGCACCAACAGGCAGAGACCCGGGCGCAGCAGGGGCGAAGAAAGAGAAGAGCTCATTGATTTGATCCCCCGGTTGCACTGTGGACAGCCTGCTCCCGCAGGGCACCGTCCAGCAGGGTGGCGAAGCGGCGGGCCGCCAATATGCCACCAAAACTCCATGTCGCAGGCAGATGGATCACCGGATTGTTCTGTACCAGCGGGAGATGCTGCCACAATCCAGGCTCCTGAAGTTTTTCACCAACTCCTACGGGCACGGGGTCCACCACCACCAGCCTGGCCTCCGGCATCCCGAGAAACTGCTCCAGGCTCGCGACCGAGAATCCCCAGGCATTGGTCTCTCCCTGCCAGGCGTTGCGAAGGCCGAGGCGCTGCATCACTGCCTCGAACAGGCTGCCACGGCCAAACACCCGCACATGGCGCTCATCGATGAATTGCACCACCAGCAAGGGGGGCAGATCGGCGGGCTGCGCCGCCTGCATCTGTGCCAGATCCAGCTCCAGCGCGGCGAGCTGGCGTTCGGCCTCGGTCTCTTTGTTGACCAGGGCGGCTATGGTCAGGGTCGCTTCCCGCAGTCGCTGCCACAGATCGGTGCCCGGTTCATACAGGGCGATGGAGTGCACCGGCGCGATGCGGGAGAGGGTCGGCGCCAGGGGGGCCGCCAGCGGCGAGATGAGAATAAGATCCGGTTTGAGCTCCGCCAGCAGTTCCCGGTTGGGTTGGGCACGCAGCCCGATATCGATCACCCCGGCAGGAAGCTGGGGTTCACCGACCCAGGCGCGATAGGGGGCCACATCCCCCACCGCCATCGGTGTCACTCCGAGCGCCAGCAGGGTTTCGGCTATGGTCCAGTCCACGGTGGCGATGCGGGGCGTGGCGCTGGTGGCGGTGACAAGCTGCCCGGCCTCCCCTGCCAGGGGCAGCAGCAGACTGAGCAGACAGGGCGCCATCTTCAATAAACGGTTCAAGAGCGGCCCCCGGTCAGACGATGGCGATGGCGTGGTCATGGGCCGGATGGCGAATGACCTCCATGGGGATGCCATAGATGGCGTTCAGGGTCTCCCCTGTCATGATCTGTTCGGGCTCGCCGTGGGTCAGCAGACGGCCGGAGTGCAGCGCCACCAGCCGATCGCAGAAACGGGAGGCCATGTTGATGTCGTGAATGACGATGATGACCCCGAGGTTGAGCTGGCGGCTGAGCTGCTTGACGAGCGTGAGCACCTCCACCTGATGGGCCACGTCCAGGGCGGCCAGCGGCTCGTCCAGCAGGATGAAACGGCTCTCCTGAGCCAGCAGCATGGCGAGCCAGACTCGCCCCCGCTCACCGCCGGAGAGGGTATCCACCAGCCGATCGGCAAAGCGTTCGGTGTGGGTCAGGGCGATGGCACGCTCCACCTGACGGTGATCTTCCGCTCCCATCCGGCCCAGCAGTCCGCGCCAGGGGTAGCGCCCCATCTCCACCAGTTCGCGGCCGAGCAGGTTTTCGGCACTCGGCAGGTGCTGGGGCAGATAGGCCACCTGACGGGCAAACTCCCGGTTGCCCCAGGCAGACAACGGCTGGTCATCGAACAGGATCTCCCCGCCGCTGTGGGGTTGCTGGCGCGCCAGCAGCTTGATCAGGGTCGATTTGCCCGACCCGTTGTGGCCGATGAGGCCATAGACCCGACCTTGCTCGAAGCGAAGGCTGGTGGGGTGCAGCAGCGTGCGGTCATTGACCGCGAAGCTGGCGGATTTCATCTCGAACATAAGCAATTCCTGTGCTGGCTTGCTGCCAGTCTCATCGGTGCCAGCATCAGGCCGGCACCTTGCCATCCAGATGGGCGACCGCATCCCGGCTCACCTGCTCGCGCTGCTCGCCGGTAAGTTCGGTGAGGCGGCCCTGGCGCATCTCCAGCAGGCGATCGGCCAGAGAGAAGTAGTGATCGTCGTGGCTGATGGCGATCACCGTCTTGCCCATCTCCTTGAGACGCGGCAACAGCACCTGATAGAAGATGCGGCGGAACTGGGGATCCTGATCCGCAGCCCACTCGTCGAACAGCATCACCTCCCGCTGCTCTGCCAGGGCCAGCAGCAGGGCGACCCGCTTGCGCTGGCCCTGGGAGAGGTCGATATCGGCGATGAAGCCATCCTCGATGGCAAGCTTGCTGCCCATCTGCAACCGCTCAAGCCACTCGGCGACCAACGCCTCTTTCGGCTCGGGCCCCAGCAAATGCTGGAACAGGTGGTAGTCGGTGAAGATGGCGGAGAAGAGCCCCAGATAGCCGTTGCGATCGGTGATCGGCTCCCCATCCAGCAGGATCCGGCCAGAGACCGGTTGATAGAGCCCGGTCAGCAGCATGGCCAGGGTCGACTTGCCGGAGCCATTGCCACCGATGAGGAATATCTGTTCCCCCCGCTCGATCACCAAATTGATGGGGCCCACGGAGAAACCGCCCTCCCCCTGGTAGTGAAAGCTCACCTGCTCCAGCTCGATGCGCTGCCAGGGGCGAGGCGCAGGCGGCAACGGGAATGCCTCGTCCGGCTCCGCCAGATTGAGGGCAGCTATCTTGTCGAACGCCACCTGGGCGGCGATCAGGGTCGGCAAGGCTCCGATCCCTTGTAGCAAGGGAGTGCGCAGGAACAGCAGGGTCAGGGCGAAGGTGGCGGCCACATTGGTGTTGGCCCAGCCCAGCCCGTTGGCCAGAAAGAAGACCAGGCCGATGGCACCCAGCATCATGATGTTCGACCAGTTCACCGCGCTCAGGTGGTAGGTATCGGCGCGGATGATCTGCTCCCGGTAGTCCCGGGCATTCTGCTCATAGAGCTGGTGGTAGACGAAGTGGGCACGCTCGCGGTTGAGCGCCAGCTCCTTGCTCCCGGCGATGATGGACTGGTAGTTCTGGTAGAGCCTGTCTTCGGCCTGGCGCATGTGCGCCAGGTGGCGATAGACCCGGTTCACCAGCAGCCAGCCCACCACCATGGTCACGGTGACCCAGAGGGCGGTAACACCGAGCAAGGCGGGAGAGAGCAGGCCAAGGTAGATGATGGAGCCCAGGGTGAGCACCAGGCCCTGTACCAGCTCCGGCAGGCGCACGAAGGCGATGGTGATCTGACCGATGTCGCTGGAAAGGGAGGCCAGGAGCGGCCCCTGCCCTATTTGACGCAGACGGGCGACGTCGGTATCCAGCAGTTGCTTGAGCAGGCGGCCACGCAACCGGTAGACGAAATGGTGACCCAGGGTGGTCAGGGCCAGTTGGGATCCGAGCGTGATCACCAGCAGCAGCAAGACAAGGCCGACAAGCTGACCCAGGATCGGCAGCGGATCCCCGACTGATTCGATAAGTGATTGATTGATGAAGGCAATGACGCCTATCCCACTGACAGCACTCAGCAGGCTGAGCAGGGTAATGGCGATGAAGGGCCAACGGTATTGGCGATAAACCAGTGACAAGAGTTCCATGACAGGCCTGTAGATGAATGGAAGGAGGGCGGGAGCCTTCGCCCCCGCCCGGCCTGTCGCTTACCAGCGGTAGTTGACGGTGCCGACTATGCTGCGCGGCTCGCCGTAGTAGCAGTAGTAGTCGCAGCTCGCCACATAGGTGTCGTTCAGCAGGTTGTTGACGTTGATCTGGGCACGCCAGTTCTTGGCAAAGTCATACCCGATCATCGCATCCCATACGGTGTGTGCCGGTACCTGGGCGGAACCATAGATGGGGGAGTAGTCCGCATTCACCGCGCCGATGCCGACGCTGGAACCCACATAGCGCACGCCGGAACCCAGCTCAAGACCGGATACCGGGCCCTGCTGCACCTTGTAGTTGCCCCAGAAGGAGGCCTGGTGGCGCGGGATCAGGCTCGCACGACGATCGCCGTTGCCGGTGTCGTTGGTCTTGGCATCGGTATAGGTATAGGCAGCGGTCAGGCGCAAGGCCTCGGTGGCCTGCACGCTCCCCTCCAGCTCGACCCCCTGGGAGGTCACTTCACCGGCCTGGGTCTGCTGGCCGGAGCCGGTAGAGACCAGGGAGTTGGTCTGCTCCAGATCGAACAGCGCCAGGTTGATGTAGCCATCGAGGAAGCTGGGTGCGTACTTGACGCCGGTCTCGTAGAGCTTGCCTTCCAGCGGCTTGTAGGAGTTGCCGGTGTTGGGGTCTATCCCCGGCAGCACTTCGAAGGATTCCGCATAGGCGAAGTAAGGGGAGAGACCGTTGTCGGCCAGGTACATCAGGCTGCCGGAGAGAGAGAGGTTGTCGTCGTACTGTTTCTCGTTCTTGCTCTTGGCTTCGCTGATGTTGTGGGTTTCCACGTAATCGAAACGACCGCCCGCGGTCAGCAGCCAGCGATCATCCCAGCGGATCTGGTGCTGGGCATAGAGGCCGCTCTGACCCTTGGTGCTCCTCTGATGGGTCGCGGTGGATTCATCAAAACCGGGGAAACCGCTGTAATCCGGGTTCATGGTGTTGATGGCGCCCATGCCATAGTTGTCGGCTTCCTGGCCTTCATTCACATGGCGCTGCAGATCCACCCCCAGCAGCAGGGTCTGCTCCGTGCTGTCGGTGTTCCAGTAGCCCACCATCTGGTTGTCCATGGTGGCGCTCTTGGTATCCCCATCCCGGTAGACCAGGCCGCGGTAGGCGGTGGTGCCTTCATAGGTCGGGAAGATGTAGGTCTGGCGCAGCAGCAGATCGTTGTAGTTGAAGCGAACGTTCTGCTTGAACTCCCAGGTCTGGTTGAGCTGGTGGGCCAGCTCGTACCCGGCGGAGATCTGGGTATTGCGATTGCGGTCGTAATCCGGCTGGCTCAGGTTGGTGGAGGGATCGATCTGGCCGCCGGAGGTATTCAGGGTGCCGTAAACCGGGAAGAAGCCGTTGGTCGGCACCCCTTCATCGTGCTTGAAGCTGGAAAGCAGCGTCAGCGTGGTGCGATCCGAAATATCCAGAGTTACGCTCGGCGCCAGATAGGCGCGCTCGTTGTAGGTGCCATCCAGCACGCCGTCCCGCTCGTTGTAGAGGGCCACCAGACGATAACGGCTGTTGTCGGTAAGAGAGTCAGAGACATCCACCCCGACCTGGCGCAGATCCCGGTTGCCCAGTTGCAGGTTCACCAGACCCTGCGGGGTCGCTGTCGGACGCTTGCTGATGGCGTTGATGACGCCTCCGGGAGGGGCTTCGCCATACAGAATGGAGGCCGGGCCTTTGAGCACTTCCACGCTCTCAAGGCCGAAGGGTTCCGGGGTCCAGACATAGTAACCGGTGCTGAACAGGCGGTTGCCATCCAGGTAAGAAGCCGCATCGAAGCCGCGCACCTTGAACCAGTCAGCATCCGTGTCCGAACCATAGGACTGGGACAGGACGCCGGAGCGATAGCGCAGGGACTCGTCGAGCTTGAGTACGGCGTGCTGGTCCAGCTCTTCGCGATTGACCACGGAGACGGCACGGGGGGTCTCTGCCATGGGGACCTCGACCTTCATGGCGGTCCCGGTCACGACCATGGTTTCACCCGCCTTGGGCAACTCTTTATCCGTCTGTTCCGCCGCCAACACGGGCAGGGACGCCAGCAGACAGGAGAGCGGCAGCAGCTGTGCGCCTCTCTTTCGCATCACGGCATTCGGGGTATTTTTTTGCGCAATCATATAAGTGTCTCAAATATCAATAAGTTATGTTTGATTTCTTATTATGGGTGCCCAATTGGACCGGTCAGCCCGGCGCCTCAGGCGAATAAAGCAGCGCCATGCTACTACAGGTGCCGTGATCGAATCGATTCAATAATTGCTAATCATTTGCATCTGCATTGTTAATTGATGTTTTGAAGTGTCGTTTGACAACGAAAGGTGCGATGAGGTCACAACAGGTGGAAAGAAGGCAGCATGGCGGCCACGAGACCGGTTTTGGCAACAAAAAAGTGGACAGGATCCTTATCCCCAAGCTTTATCCATATTTATCCACATGCTTTGGCGGTAAGATCCCCGCTCTTCACTTTTTCGATGACATCAGGATCCATTCCATGGCCAAACTCAACCTCGTCGTCGGCTCCATGCTGGGGGCCTCCGAATATGTCGCAGATCATGTGGTCGGCCTGCTTGAACAGGCGGGCCACCAGGCGGAGATCCACAACCCCGCCAGCCTGGCCAGGATCCTGACCGAGCCAGAAGCCATCGTGTTGGTGGTCACTTCCACCCATGGTGCGGGGGATGTACCCGACAATCTGCAGCCCTTTGCCCGGGATCTTGCCGAGCAGCAGCCGGATCTCGCCGCCTTCAAGTACGGAGTGATCGCCCTGGGGGATCGCAGTTATGACACCTTCTGCCAGGGCGGCAAGACGCTGGATCGGCTGCTGGCCGGGTGCGGTGCCAGCCGACTGGGGGATCTCCTGGAAATAGACGTGACCCAGCACGAGATCCCCGAAGATGCCGCAGAAACCTGGATCCACGACTGGATGACCTTGATCGGCTGATCAGGGCCAGGGAGATCCGGTCACGACCCCCGATCTCCCTGGTTATCCCCAGCTCCCTATCCACCAGGTTATTAACAGGGGGATCCGGATAAGTTTTTCCCGAGAGCTCCCCACATGAGCTCGGATAATTGTGCATAACTTAGGTGCTAAGCTCTGCAAAACCTATAGTTATTCATGTATTAGATCTTGACGACCATGCTTCTGTGTATAAAAACCCATGTTATCCCTCCGTTTGCCCCCTCTGGATCCAAGCTTTTCCACAAGCAGCGATCGACCTTAACCGAATGATCTTTATGATCAAAAATGCCTTATCAACAGAAGTCGCGGATCCTAATAAAAGATCCAATAAAAGATCGATCTAAAGATCCTTAAGATCTATTTAACCGATCCCTGATCCATACTGATCCTGAAGTAGACGTTCCCCTCCGGATGCTAAACAGATAGAATGATCCGCCCTTCAGACCAGGCAAACAAAGATCTTCAGGCGTGCAGATCAAGGTGATCCCCAATGCAATACCATGAACAATTTGATGTGATCGTCGTCGGTGGCGGTCATGCAGGAACCGAAGCAGCAACAGCGGCAGCCCGCATGGGTCTCAATACCCTGTTGCTCACCCACAACATAGATACGCTGGGGCATATGTCCTGCAATCCGGCGATCGGCGGGATCGGCAAGGGACACCTGGTCAAGGAAGTCGACGCCCTGGGCGGGATCATGGCGCAGGCCATCGATCTCGGCGGGATCCAGTTCCGCACGCTCAACTCTTCCAAGGGCCCTGCGGTGCGGGCTACCCGTGCCCAAGCGGATCGCCTGCTGTACAAGGCAGTGGTGCGTCAGACCCTGGAGAACTACCCGAACCTGAAGATCTTCCAGCAGGCCTGCGACGATCTGGTCATGGACGGGGATCGTGTCGCCGGGGTCGTCACCCAGAGCGGGATCCGCATCAGCGGCAAGACGGTCGTACTGACCGTTGGCACCTTCCTCAATGGTCTGATCCACATCGGCATGGAAAACTACAAAGGGGGCCGCGCCGGGGATCCTCCCTCGATCGCCCTCGCCCAGCGCCTGCGTGAAATGCCGCTGCGCATCGATCGCCTCAAAACGGGCACGCCACCACGCATCGATGCACGCACCGTCGATTTTTCCGTGATGCAGCAGCAACATGGTGACGATCCTCGCCCGGTCTTCTCCTTCATCGGCAACGCCAGCCAGCATCCGCGCCAGATGCCTTGCTACGTGACCCATACCAATGAGCAGACCCACGAGGTGATCCGCAACAACCTGGATCGCAGCCCCATGTACGCCGGGGTGATCGAGGGGATAGGCCCGCGCTACTGCCCGTCGATCGAGGACAAGATCACCCGCTTTGCCGACAAGACGGCGCACCAGATCTTCGTGGAGCCGGAAGGACTGACCACCCACGAGCTCTACCCGAACGGGATCTCCACCAGCCTGCCGTTCGACGTGCAGGTGCAGATCGTCCGCTCGATCCGTGGCTTCGAGAATGCCCATATCACCCGCCCTGGCTACGCCATCGAGTACGATTTCTTCGATCCGCGGGATCTCAAGGCCAATATGGAGAGCAAGTGCATCGAGAACCTCTTCTTCGCCGGCCAGATCAACGGCACCACCGGCTATGAAGAGGCCGCTGCCCAGGGCTTGATGGCCGGTCTGAACGCGGGCTTGCGCGCCCAGGGCAAGGAAGCCTGGCACCCACGCCGGGATCAGGCCTACATGGGCGTGATGATGGACGATCTCTCCACACTGGGGACCCGCGAACCCTATCGCATGTTCACCAGCCGTGCCGAATATCGCCTGCTGCTGCGGGAAGACAACGCGGATCTGCGCCTGACCGCCATCGGCCGCGAGCTGGGTCTGGTGGATGATCATCGCTGGAGCCTGTTCAATGCCAAGGTGGAGCAGGTGGAGCAGGAACGTCAGCGCATGCGCTCGACCTGGATCCACCCGCAGCATCCGTCTCTGGAGGCCGTCAACGCCCTGGTCAACACTCCCCTGACCCGGGAGCAGAGCCTGGAAGAGCTGCTGCGTCGCCCCGAGGTGACCTACGATGCCCTGATGGCCATCGAGGGTGTGGGGCCTGCATTGACCGATGCGGCTGCCGCGGATCAGGTGGAGATCCAGATCAAGTACGCCGGTTATATCGAGCGTCAGCACGACGAGGTGGAGAAACAGCTGCGCAACGAAAACACCCTGCTGCCGCTGGATATGAACTACCGCGACGTGAACGGTCTTTCCAACGAGGTGATCGCCAAGCTCAACGATGCCAAGCCAGAGACCATTGGTCAGGCGTCCCGCATCTCCGGCATCACCCCTGCCGCCATCTCCATCTTGCTGGTGCACCTGAAGAAACACGGCCTGCTGCGTAAAACCGCCTGAGGAATTCCCCGTTGGACAACATGCTGCAAAGATTGAACGGCCTGCTCATGCAGGCCGGAATTGTTATCACCGAAACCCAGAAGACCCAGTTGGTGCAGTTGGTCGAGTTGCTGCACAAGTGGAACAAGGCTTACAATCTCACCTCGGTGCGAGATCCGGACGCCATGCTGGTCAAGCATATCCTCGACAGCCTGGTGGTGAGCCCTCACCTGCACGGTGAACGCTTCATCGATGTGGGGACCGGCCCGGGTCTGCCCGGACTGCCGCTGGCCATCATCAATCCGGACAAACAGTTCGTGCTGCTCGACAGCCTGGGCAAGCGGATCAACTTCATCCGCCAGGTGATCCTGGAACTGGGGTTGACCAATGTGACCCCCGTCAAATCCCGGGTGGAGGAGTATCAACCCGAGACCGGATTTGATGGTGTACTGAGCCGGGCTTTCGCCTCCCTGGAGGACATGCTGAGCTGGTGTCATCATCTGCCGTCACCCGAGGGCAGCTTCCTGGCGCTCAAGGGACAATACCCCGAGCAGGAGCTGGCACAGTTGCCTGACAGCATTCGTCTGGTTGCCACCCACAAGCTGGTGGTGCCGGAACTGGAAGGCGAACGCCATCTGCTGGAGTTTAAAGCCATCCAGCCCGAATAGGGCCGCCGCATTCATTTAGGGGACAGTGTGGGAAAAGTCATTGCCATAGCCAACCAGAAGGGTGGAGTGGGTAAAACCACCACCTGTGTGAATCTGGCCGCCTCCATGGCCGCTACCCGGCGCAAGGTGCTGGTGATCGATCTGGATCCGCAGGGCAATGCCACCATGGGCAGTGGCGTCGACAAGTACGATGTCGAACGCACTGCCTATGAACTGCTGATCGAAGATGCCCCCATCGGCGAGGTGATCATCCCCGAAACCTCGGGAGGCTATCACCTGATCGCCGCCAATGCTGACGTGACCGCGGCAGAAATCCGCCTGATGGAGTTTTTTGCCCGCGAGATCCGCCTGCGCAACGCCCTGGCCTCGGTCAGGGACAAGTACGACTACGTCTTCATCGACTGTCCGCCTTCTCTCAACATGCTGACGGTGAACGCCATGGCCGCCGCCGACTCCGTGCTGGTGCCCATGCAGTGCGAATACTATGCGCTGGAAGGGCTGACCGCCCTGGTGGACACCATCAGCAAGCTGGCAGCCGTGGTCAATCCGGAGCTCAAGATCGAAGGGGTACTGCGCACCATGTTCGATCATCGCAACCGGCTGGCCAATGATGTGTCCGATCAGCTGAAACAGCATTTCGGGGACAAGGTCTATCGCACCATCATTCCCCGCAACGTAAGACTGGCGGAGGCGCCGAGCTTTGGCGCGCCAGCCATGCACTATGACAAATCATCGGTGGGGGCCAAGGCCTATCTGGCCCTGGCTGGCGAGATCCTGCGCCGCCAGGAGCAGGAGTCCCAGCCGCTCACCGCAGATCGAGAGAGCATATGACGCCGAAGAAACGTGGGCTGGGCAAGGGGCTGGACGCCCTGCTCAGCACCAGCACGGCCGCCCGCCAGAAACAGGTGATGAGCGACCAGCGCACCGAACAGGCCATGGCCCCGACCAATCAGGGGGAATTGCGCAAGCTGCCGGTGGAGTGGCTGCAGTCCGGCAAATACCAACCGCGCAAGGATATGTCCCAGGATGCGCTGGAGGAGCTGGCCAACTCCATCCGTGCACAAGGGGTGATCCAGCCCATAGTGGTACGCTCCATCGGTGAAAACCGTTTCGAAATCATTGCTGGTGAACGCCGCTGGCGCGCCTCCCAGCTGGCCCGTCTCGAAGTGGTGCCCTGCCTGGTCAAGGATGTCGCCGACGAGGCGGCCGTCGCCATCGCACTCATCGAGAACATCCAGCGTGAAGATCTCAACGCCATCGAGGAGGCCGTCGCCCTCCAGCGCCTGCTGACGGAGTTCGAACTGACTCACCAGCAGGTTGCCGAGGCGGTAGGCAAGTCCCGCACCACGGTCACCAACCTGCTGCGTCTCAACCAGCTCAACGAGGACGTGAAGCGCTTCGTGGAACACGGCGACCTCGACATGGGGCATGCCCGTGCCCTGCTGGCCCTGAGCGGCCAGGCCCAGTCAGAGCTGGCCAAACTGGTGGCCCAGAAGGGGCTGACAGTGCGAGATACCGAGAAGCTGGTGCAAAAAGCACTGGAACCGGCAAAAACCAGGGTTGAACCCGTCCGCGATCCGCAGTTTGGTTATCTCGAGCGCCAGATTTCTGAAAAAATTGGCAATCAGGTGCAACTTCAGCCGGGTAAGAAAGATAGCGGCAAGTTAGTAATAAGTTACGATAACTTGGCAGATTTGGACCGGGTATTGGGCTATTTTGGCCTGTCAGAATCGTGATTTTTACGCTTTTTGTAGTAATAAAACATCCATTACTTTCGATATGAACATAACCTTAATTTCGCGCGGAAAGCCGCAAAAATTAAGGATTTTTGCCATGTTGCAATAGCCGTCTTCACGGGTATAATTTGACCGGCTTTTCGAGCTGTGAACCTGGGGTCTTCGGATCCCGATTTTTTACAGTTCTGTAATGTTCAGGGGTAGGTTGGTGAAGCAGAAAATAGCCTTGGAAGGTTTGACGCTGGCCTTGGCTATGCTCGTTTGTCAGCTGGTCCTGATCCTGGCGATCGCCACCGTCTGGTTTTATCAGGCGGGAGAGTTCGCCGGACAATCCTCTCTCTACGGAGGGGGGATGTACTGGGTTCCTCAAGCCCTGTTCACGCTCTGGGTTCTGCGCCGCAAGGTGACGAAAGAGAGCGTAGGCCTGGTTTTGCGGGACTTTTATGGTGGGGCAGGGATTAAGCTCATTACTACAACAGGACTTTTCGCCCTGCTGTTTGGCGCCGGGATTGAGGTCGACACCGCCTCGTTCTTCGCCACTTATATCCTCGCCCTCGTTGTACAGTGGATAGTTTCATTCACGCTTAACAACCACTATTAGGAAAACTCATGTCTGCAACCGGAGAAGTCCTGACTCCTCAGGGATATATCTCCCACCACCTGACCCACCTGCAGGTAGGGTCCGGGTTCTGGACGGTGAATATCGATTCCATGATATTTTCCGTCGTGCTAGGCGCCCTGTTTATCTGGTTGTTCCGCAAGGTTGCCGTCAAGGCCACCAGCGGTGTGCCCGGTAAGCTGCAGTGCTTTGTGGAGATGCTGGTCGAGTTTGTGAATGGTAACGTCAAGGACATCTTTCATGGTCGCAACAAGGTCATCGCACCTTTGGCCCTGACGGTGTTCGTGTGGATCTTCCTGATGAACTTCATGGACCTGATCCCCGTTGACTTTATCCCTCACGCTGCACAGTTGATGGGTGTTCCCTATCTGCGTGTGGTTCCCTCTGCTGACGTTAACATCACCATGTCCATGGCTTTGGGCGTGTTCTTCTTGATCCTGTACTACAGCATCAAGGTCAAGGGTATCAGCGGGTTCGTGAAGGAGCTGACGCTTCAGCCTTTCAACCACCCTGCTGCCATCCCGGTTAACTTCATCCTTGAAACCGTCACGTTGATTTCCAAGCCTGTTTCATTGGGTCTGCGACTGTTCGGCAACATGTATGCTGGCGAACTGATCTTCATCCTGATTGCGGGTTTGTTACCCTGGTGGTCACAGTGGATCCTGTCCGTGCCTTGGGCAATCTTCCACATCCTGATCATCACTTTGCAGGCGTTTATCTTCATGGTTCTGACCATCGTCTATCTGTCGATGGCGCAGGAAGACCATGGTTGATGCAACTCAAATAATCCTTTTTATACAATCAATTACATCTAAATAAATGGAGATCCTCATGGAAAACTTGAACATGGACCTGCTGTACATCGCTGCTGCAATGATGATGGGTCTGGCGGCTATCGGCGCCTCCATCGGTATCGGTATCCTGGGTGGCAAGTTCCTGGAAGGTGCAGCTCGTCAACCTGACCTGATCCCTGTTCTGCGTACCCAGTTCTTCATCGTGATGGGTCTGGTGGATGCGATCCCGATGATCGCCGTTGGTCTGGGTCTGTATGTGATGTTTGCGGTTGCCTAAGTCATTACGACTCACGCAGAACCCATTAACTAACTAAAGAGGACATCGGCTGTGAATATCAACGCCACCCTCCTCGGCCAAGCAGTTGCTTTTTTCATCTTCGTAGTGTTTTGCATGAAGTACGTATGGCCGCCGCTGATGGCTGCCATCGAAGCCCGTCAGAAAGAAATCGCTGACGGCCTCTCTTCTGCAGAGCGTGCCAAGAAAGATCTGGAGCTGGCCAAGGCCAACGCCACCGATCAGCTGAAAGAAGCCAAGCTTCAGGCTGCTGAAATCATCGATCAGGCCAACAAACGCAAGGCCCAGATCATTGATGAGGCCGCTGTCGGAGCCCAAGCTGAGCGGGAGAAAATCCTGGCTCAGGGCCGTGCAGAGATCGAAGCTGAACGTCATCGTGCCAAAGAAGAACTGCGCAAGCAGGTTGCTGCTCTTGCCATCGCGGGTGCAGAGAAGATCCTGGCACGCCAAATCGACCAGGCTGCCAACAGCGACATCGTCGACAAACTGGTAGCAGAACTGTAACGGGAACGGGGCTATGTCTGAACTGACTACAATCGCTCGCCCCTACGCCAAGGCTGCTTTCGAGTTTGCCGTTGAGCACAAGGCGGTTGACCAATGGCTGGAGATGCTCGATTTCGCCGCTCAGGTGGCAGAAAACGAGACCATGCACAGCCTGGTAAACGGCTCCGTTGCTGCCGAAGAACTGGCAAAGCTGTTTGTCGGTGTCTGCGGTGAGCAGCTCAACGAGCACGGTCAGAACCTGATCCGGGTGATGGCCGAGAATGGTCGCTTGGGTGTGCTGCCGGCGGTCGTTGCCGAATTCGTCGCGCTCAAGGCTGAACTGGACAAAGAAGTTCAGGCTGACGTGATTTCGGCGATCGAACTGACCGACCAGCAGAAAGCCAATATTCAGGCTTCTCTGGAACAACGTCTCGCGCGCAAAGTGAAGCTGAATTGCAGCACAGATGCGTCCTTGATGGCCGGGGTGCTCATCAAGGCCGGTGATCTCGTTATCGACGGCACGGTCCGCGGTAAGCTGGATCGCATGGCCGATGCGCTGCAATCTTGATTGGGGTATTAGAGCATGCAACTGAATTCCACTGAAATCGCCGAGCTGATCAAGCAGCGCATTGCGCAGTTTGATGTCAAAAGCGAAGCGCGTAACGAAGGTACCATCGTTTCTGTAAGCGACGGTATCATTCGTATCCACGGTCTGGCCGATGCCATGCAGGGTGAGATGATCGAGCTGCCGGGCAACCGCTTCGCTCTGGCATTGAACCTGGAGCGTGACTCCGTTGGTGCCGTAGTAATGGGTCCCTATGCCGATCTGGCCGAAGGGATGAAGGTAAAGGGTACCGGCCGCATTCTGGAAGTGCCGGTCGGTCGTGGTCTGTTGGGCCGGGTGGTCAACACCCTGGGTCAGCCGATCGACGGTAAGGGTCCGGTAGACAACGACGGCTTCTCGCCGATCGAAGTGATCGCCCCGGGCGTTATCGAGCGTAAGTCTGTTGACCAGCCAGTCCAGACCGGTCTGAAAGCCATCGATGCCATGATCCCTATCGGTCGTGGCCAGCGTGAGCTGATCATCGGTGACCGCCAGGTTGGTAAGACCGCCATCGCCATCGACACCATCATCAACCAGAAAGATTCCGGCATTAAGTGCGTCTACGTTGCGATCGGCCAGAAGGCCTCCACCATCGCCAACGTGGTGCGCAAGCTGGAAGAGCACGGCGCCCTGGCCAACACCATCGTGGTCGTGGCTTCTGCCTCCGAAGCGGCTGCTCTGCAGTACCTGGCTCCCTACGCCGGTTGCTCCATGGGCGAGTACTTCCGTGACCGCGGCGAAGACGCACTGATCATCTATGATGACCTGTCCAAGCAGGCCGTTGCCTATCGCCAGATCTCCCTGCTGCTGCGCCGTCCGCCTGGACGTGAAGCTTATCCGGGTGACGTCTTCTATCTGCACTCCCGTCTGCTGGAGCGTGCTGCTCGCGTCAACGCCGAGTACGTAGAGAAGTTCACCAACGGTGCCGTGAAAGGCCAGACCGGTTCCCTGACCGCCCTGCCGATCATCGAAACCCAGGCCGGTGACGTCTCCGCGTTCGTTCCGACCAACGTGATCTCCATCACCGATGGCCAGATCTTCCTGACCTCCCAGCTGTTCAACTCCGGTATTCGTCCGGCGGTTGACCCGGGTATCTCCGTATCCCGTGTGGGCGGTGCTGCTCAGACCAAGATCGTCAAGAAGCTGTCCGGTGGTATCCGTACCGCGCTGGCCCAGTACCGCGAACTGGCGGCATTTGCCCAGTTCTCTTCCGACCTGGACGATGCCACTCGCAAGCAGCTGGATCACGGTCAGAAAGTCACCGAGCTGATGAAGCAGAAGCAGTACTCTCCGATGAGCGTGGCCCAGCAATCCCTGGTGCTGTTCGCCGCCGAGAAGGGTTATCTCGCCGATGTCGAACTGAGCAAGATCGTCGACTTCGAAGCCGCTCTGCTCTCTTACGCCAATACCCAGCATGCCGAGCTGATGGCTGAAATCAATGCCAAGGCCGACTACAACGACGCGATCGTTGGCAAGCTGACTGCGTTGCTGGATGACTTCAAGGCAACCCAGACCTGGTAAGCGTGTGTGGCAGCGCAAGCTGCCACCTGATGGAGAGAAGAGATGGCCGGCGCAAAAGAGATACGTAACAAGATCGGGAGTGTGAAGAACACTCAGAAGATCACCAGCGCTATGGAAATGGTGGCAGCGAGCAAGATGCGCCGTGCGCAGGAACGCATGTCTGCCAGCCGTCCGTACGCTGAAACCATGCGCAAGGTGATCGGCCATATCGCTCAGGGGAACTTGGAATACAAGCACCCCTACCTCATCGAACGTGAGGTGAAGCGAGTGGGTTACATCGTCGTCTCCACCGACCGTGGCCTGTGTGGTGGTCTGAACATCAACCTGTTCAAGGCTGCCCTCAATGATATGAAGCAATGGAGCGCGAAAGGTGCCAAGGTTGACCTGGCATTGATCGGTAACAAGGCCTCCAACTTCTTTGAACGGCACGGCGCCAAGGTGAAAGCCCACGTCTCCGGACTGGGTGACAACCCGAGCGTCAATGACCTGATCGGTTCAGTGAAGGTCATGCTGAAGGCTTACGACAACGGTGAGATTGACAGGCTGTATCTGGTGTACAACAAGTTCGTCAACACCATGGTTCAGCAACCAAAAGTCGATCAACTGCTGCCTTTGCCCGTAACAGAAGACAGCAAGCTCGCCAAGAAGCACCACTGGGACTACCTCTATGAGCCGGATCCCAAGCAACTGCTGGATACCCTGCTGATTCGCTACGTCGAATCCCAGGTCTACCAGGGTGTGGTAGAAAACTTGGCAAGTGAACAGGCAGCCCGAATGGTTGCCATGCAAGCCGCGACTGACAACGCCGGCAACCTGATTAACGATTTGCAACTGGTATACAACAAGGCCCGTCAGGCCAGTATTACCCAGGAGCTCACAGAGATCGTTTCCGGTGCTGCTGCGGTGTAAGGCAAGGGTTATCAAAGGTTTAGAGGATTTGACATGAGTAACGGTTTCATCGTCCAAATCATCGGCGCTGTGGTGGACATCGAGTTCCCGCAGAATGCCGTGCCCCAGGTGTACGATGCACTGAAGGTTGTCAGCGAAGGCCAAGGCCAGGGTCTGGTACTGGAAGTTCAGCAACAGATCGGCGGCGGCGTCGTGCGTTGCATCACCATGGGTTCCTCCGACGGTCTGCGTCGTGGGTTGGAAGTAGTTAACAGCGGCAAGGCCATCCAGGTACCGGTCGGTACCTCGACCCTGGGCCGTATCATGAACGTACTGGGCGACCCCATCGACGAGAAGGGTCCGATCGGCGAAGAAGAGCGTTGGTCCATCCACCGCGAAGCCCCCAGCTACGAAGATCAGTCCAACAGCACCGAGCTGCTGGAGACCGGCATCAAGGTTATCGACCTGGTATGTCCGTTCGCCAAGGGTGGTAAGGTTGGTCTGTTCGGCGGCGCCGGCGTAGGCAAGACCGTCAACATGATGGAGCTGATCCGTAACATCGCGATCGAGCACAGCGGTTACTCCGTGTTCGCCGGTGTAGGTGAGCGTACCCGTGAGGGTAACGACTTCTACCACGAGATGATGGAGTCCAACGTACTGGACAAAGTATCTCTGGTTTACGGTCAGATGAACGAGCCGCCCGGAAACCGTCTGCGCGTGGCGCTGACCGGCCTGACCATGGCCGAGAAGTTCCGTGACGAAGGTCGTGACGTGCTGTTCTTCGTGGACAACATCTACCGTTACACCCTGGCCGGTACCGAAGTATCCGCACTGCTGGGCCGTATGCCCTCCGCAGTAGGTTACCAGCCGACCCTGGCCGAGGAGATGGGTGTTCTGCAAGAGCGCATCACCTCCACCAAGACTGGTTCCATCACCTCCGTACAGGCCGTTTACGTGCCTGCGGATGACTTGACCGACCCGTCTCCGGCGACCACCTTCGCCCACCTGGATGCGACCGTCGTACTGTCCCGTCAGATCGCGGCACTGGGTATCTACCCGGCCGTTGACCCGCTGGACTCCACCTCCCGTCAGCTGGATCCGCTGGTGGTTGGCAAGGAGCACTACGAGACCGCTCGTGGCGTTCAGACCGTACTGCAGCGCTACAAGGAGCTGAAGGACATCATCGCCATCCTGGGTATGGATGAACTGTCAGAAGAAGACAAACTGACCGTAGCCCGTGCCCGTAAGATCGAGCGTTTCCTGTCCCAGCCGTTCTTCGTGGCCGAAGTATTTACCGGTTCTCCGGGCAAATACGTGCCGCTGAAGGAAACCATCCGTGGCTTCCAGGGCATCCTGAAGGGCGAGTATGACGATCTGCCGGAGCAGGCGTTCTACATGGTTGGCGGCATCGACGAAGTCGTCGAGAAGTCCAAGAAACTGTAAGCCTCGATAGGAGGGCCCATGGCTGAGATGATCTCCTTTCACCTGGATGTGGTGAGCGCCGAAGGAAAACTGTTTTCCGGTCGCGTGCAATCCGCCCAGGTATCAGGCTCCGAAGGTGAGCTGGGTCTCCGCCACGGTCATGCTCCGTTGCTGACTGCCATCAAGCCGGGCCTGGTCCGCTTGATCAAGCAAAATGGTAGCGAAGAGGTGCTGTACATCTCCGGCGGCATGCTGGAAGTACAACCCGAAGCCGTGACCGTGCTGGCCGATACCGCCATTCGCGCAGACGATCTGGATGAGGCGAAAGCCCAGGAAGCCAAGCGTCGTGCCGAAGAGCGGATCAACAGCTCCCATGGTGATATCGACTATGCTCAGGCGTCTGCCGAGCTGGCCAAAGCGATGGCCCAGCTGCGGGTTATCGATATCGTCAAAAAGAATTACCGCTAATCACGGTGATGCAAAAAGCGACCTTCGGGTCGCTTTTTTTTTGCCCGTTGGATAGACTCCGCCCAGCATTTCCACCTGTTTCAAAGGCTAGCTATGTCTCTCAACGTCGTGATCCTGGCTGCGGGCAAAGGCACCCGCATGCGTTCCTCCCTGCCCAAGGTGCTGCACCCCGTTGCCAGCAAGCCCATGGTCTCCCATGTGATCGAGACCGCCCGCCAGATCGGTGCCGAACAGCTGCACCTGGTCTATGGCCACGGCGCCGAACTGCTGAAGGAGCGGATCCAGGCATCCGACCTGAACTGGGTGCTGCAGGCTCAGCAACTGGGGACCGGCCATGCCGTCGCCCAGGCCATTCCGTTCTGGCATGACGAAGACGACGTGCTGGTGCTCTACGGCGATACCCCGCTGATCCAGCCCGAGACCCTGCAACGGTTGCTGGCCGCCAAGACCGACGATGGCATGGCGCTGCTGACCGTGGTACTGGACAACCCGACCGGCTATGGCCGCATCGTGCGGGAACACGGTCAGGTGGTCGGCATTGTCGAGCAGAAGGATGCCAACGTCGAGCAACTTGCCATCCGCGAAGTGAACACCGGCGTGCTGGTGGCCAACGGTGGTCAGCTGCGCAGCTGGCTCTCCCGCCTGGACAACAAGAATGCCCAGGGCGAGTTCTATCTGACTGACGTCATCGCCATGGCCCATGGGGATGGTTGTGCCATCGCCGCCGTCCACCCTGACAGCACCATGGAAGTGGAAGGGGCCAACAACCGGGTGCAGTTGGCCCAGCTTGAGCGCAGCTACCAGCAGATGCAGGCCGAGAAGCTGATGATCGCTGGCGCCACCCTGATCGATCCGGCCCGTTTCGATCTGCGCGGCACCCTGGAAATCGGGGAGGAGGTGGTGATCGACGTCAACGTCATCATCGAAGGCAAGGTGGTGCTGGGCAATCACGTGCGCATCGGTGCCGGCAGCGTATTGAAGGATTGCGTGATCGGCGACCACACCGAGGTGAAACCCTACTCCGTCATCGAAGGTGCGCAAATTGCCGACCAGTGCTCGGTCGGGCCCTTTACCCGCCTGCGCCCGGGTGCCGTGCTGGAGCAGGATGCCCATGTCGGCAACTTCGTCGAGATGAAGAAGGCTCGGCTGGGGGTGGGCTCGAAGTGCGGTCATCTGACCTATCTGGGTGATGCCGAGATCGGAGCCGGGGTGAATATCGGTGCCGGCACCATCACCTGCAATTACGATGGGGTGAACAAGTTCCAGACCATCATCGAGGACGATGTCTTCGTCGGCTCCGATACCCAGCTGGTGGCGCCGGTGCGGATCGGCAAGGGGGCGACCCTGGGGGCGGGTTCCACCATCACCAAGGATGTGGCGGAAAACGAGCTGGTGATCACCCGGGTGCCCCAGCGCCACATTCCGAACTGGGCTCGCCCGGTCAAGAAGAAGTGATGCCCGATCAATGAAATGCAAACCGGCGCCCGAGGGCGCCGGTTTTTTTGCTTATGGCTGATGGCTGGTGTCACTGGTCGATGGCTGGGGGGCCGCCCATGCGGTGGCGGAGGGACTGTTCTCCATCACCTGATACCAGTCGAGCTTGCGAGTCAGCCCCATGACCAGCGCCAGGGTGGCGAACAGCAGCAGGGCGCCGAGCAACAGGGCTGTCTCCTCGGCCTGCAGCAGCCCGAACAGAATGGCGTAGACCAGCCCCAGCAGGGCGGCGAATCCCATGCCCTGTTTTGGGCCGCCCAGCACATGGCTCAGGTAAAAGCCGTTGAGGGCCACACTGGCCAGGGCGGCAATGAGATAGGCCAAGGTAAAGCCGAGATGCTCGGTCAGCGCCAGCAGCACCAGATAGAAGATGGCCAGCCCCATGCCCACCAGCGCGTACTGGATGGGGTGTACCCGCAGCCCCTTGAGCAGCTCGAACATGAAGAAGCTGATGAAGGTGAGGCCGATGAACAGCAGGGCATATTTGGCGGCCCGCTCGTTCAGCTGATAGTGATCCACCGGTTGCACCAGGCTGACGCTGAATGACGGCAGTTTGGTGCCCGCTCCCTTCATCATGCGGTTGAAGCGGCTCTCCATGTCGGTGGCGAACCAGCTGGTCTGCCAGCTTGCCTCGAACCCTTGATCCGCAAGGGTGCGTTCACCGGGCAGAAAGTCGCCGAGAAAATTGGGATGGGGCCAGTTGCCGTTCAGGTGAAACCGGCTGTCCTGTCCGAGCGGCACCACTTCCAGCGCATTCATGCCCTGCAGATCCAGCTCGATGTGAAAGCGGCCATCTTCGTCTGGCAAGGCGTTGAGCGGGGCATGGATCCCCACTCGCCCGTCCCCCAGCTGGGCACCAGGGGCAAACGGGATGCGTTGCTCTCCCCATTGCAGTTCGGGTACGCGGCTGATGCCCCGGGCATCGGAGAGGATCAGGCTGAGATAGGGTTTGCCCGGCACCAGGGCGGGATCCGCCGGGTCGAAGCTCAGGTTCGGGTTGCCGGCCACCAGCCCCTTGTCAGCCTGGCTGGTGGGCATCAGGCCGGAGAGGGAGAGGCGACTGTGATAAATCTGGGCCTGATAGATACCGAGCTTGCGCGGGGTCACCTCCATGCTGGCCCGCACGTCCAGCCTCTGGGGCAGCAGGTAGCGATAGACCTGCTCCTTGCGAACGAAATGTTTGCCATCCTGCTCGACGGTGACGGTCCGGGTATAGGGCTGTACCAGTACGGGCCCCATCAGGCGCTGGGGCCCGCTGTGGCTGGCCATGATGCTGTGAATGGCCTGACTGCGATAGGCCTGGCGCTCCCGATTCAGCTCCATGATGGCGTGAACCGGGATCATCATCAGCAGGCAGAGCAGCAGCAGCAGGGCGATCTTGTGGGTGAAAATCTGTTTGACCATGACACGTCTCCTTGTTGTTGAACGGGAGTGTGCCGGGGTCGCGTGAAGGGAGGATGGGGCAGTGTGAAGTGGTGGTGAAGGGGGATAAAAAAACCGGCGCCAGGCGCCGGTGTTGCTGGCATCAGAGTGTCTTCAACCGGGCCGGCAGGGCGGCGAACACCTCCTCCCTGGCCCTGAGGGAAGCGAACTGCTTGCCCGGCTTCTGGATAACGGTGTGGACGAAGATGAGCGTCTTGTCCTGTTTGCTGGCCCAGCCGACGAACCAGCCGATCTGCTGCTCCCTGTCCAGGCTGCCATCCAGCAGCTTGGGGTAGCCCATGCCGGTCTTGCCGTGGATCTGCCAACCGTCGATGTCGGGCTGACGCATCAGGTTGGCGGTATGGCGCAGGGTCTGGGCGGAGACCGGCAGCTTGCCGCTCACCATCTTGCCAAGGAAGCGGGCTTGCTCCTGGGGGCTGATGGCGAGGCTGGTGCTGAGCCAGGCCTGGGTCAGACCGTCGTGCTTGCCCGGGTTGCCTTCGAGATCCCGGTTGCCGTAGTCGAAGCTGTCCACGTAGTGCTGGAAGCGAGCCTCTCCCAGCCACTCGGTGAGACGCTGCGAGTACCAGATGACAGAGAATTGCATCCAGCTGCTCGGGGTGGTGGTCTGTTTCCACTCCGGCAGGAAATCAGGATCACCGGCCTTGAACGGCAGGGCCGGCAGTTGTTCATCCACCAGAAAGCCGCTGTCATAGCCCATCAGTGCCAGCGGGATCTTGAAGGTGGAGGCCGGGGTCAACTGGGCGGCACAGTCCCCCTGGGTGCTGACGGGTTTGCCGGTGCCATCGGCAAACAGCATGCAGCCAGAAGCGGCGCTGGCAGGCAGTGCACAGAAGAGGCCGGCGGCAAGCAGACCGGACAACAGCATACGGGGCATATCTATCTCCTTGATTAATATGAATGCGCATCGACGGGGACGGTCGTCATCGAGGAGGTGCAGCTTAGCCCGGCTCTGTGTGCTTGGTGTGAAGTGTCCTCAGTTGCCGGGCAGCCAGAGAGTGGCCAGCACCCCCCCGCCCGGCTGATTGGCAAGAGCAAGATGGCCGCCATGCTGGCGTGCCACCTCCATGGCAAAACTGAGCCCGAGGCCGCTGCTCTTGCCCTTGTCTGGCCTTGGCAGGGAGTAGAAACGCTCGAAAATCCTGGGCAGCGCAAAGTCGGGAATGCCTGGACCCTGATCCCGCACCCGGAAGCAATAACCCCCCTCCTCCATGGCGCCGCTCAGCACTAGGGTACTGCCGGCGGGGGCGAAATCGAGGGCGTTGTCCAGCAGGTTGCCAAGGGCCTGCTCCACCAGCAGGGGATCCCACTTCTGCTTCTGACCTTCCCCCAGCTCGGCATGCAGGGCGATCTGGCGGCGCTGGGCCTGGATCTGGCGGGCGTCGAGCACCCGTCTGCCCAGCCGGGCCGGCTCGACGGATTGTCTGTCCAGCCCCTGCCCTGATTCGAGGCGGGCGAGTTGCAGCATGCGTTCGATCAGCTGCTGCATGCGGGCCGTCTCCAGATTGATGTTGCCGATAAAGCGCTTTGCGATGTCCGGCGGCGGCGCCTCGGCCAGGATCTCCCCCGCCCCGCGAATGGCCGCCAGCGGGCTTTTGAGCTCGTGGGTCAGGCTGTGGACATAGGCCTCGATATAGGCCTTGCCGTCCAGTTGGCGGCGCATGGTCTCCAGGGAGTGGCCTAGCCTGTCCAGTTCGGGGCTGTAGAGGCGCGGCAGGCTGGCGGGCTGACCTTGGCTGATTGCATCCGCATAGTGCACCAGCTTGCCGATGGCGCGGTTGAGCCACCACACCAGCAAGGCGCCGATGAGCAGCGAGATGAACAGCAGCAGGGCCGCCCCTTTCAGCAACTGGTGTTCGCTGCGCTCTATCATGGGCTGCAGGGTGCTGTTGGGCTTGGCGACGGTGAGGGAGCCGATGATCTCGGCCCCTTCCCGCAGCGGAGCTGCCACATACATGGTCGAGCTGGCAGCATCGTCGGGATCGGTGCGGGTGCTGCGGGCGCCATATTCGCCACGCAGGGTCAGGTAGACGTCGTTCCAGCGCGAGTAGTCCTTGCCCAGATCCACCCCGTCCGAGTCGTAGACCACCCTGCCTTTTGCGTCGGTCACATAGATGCGGTACTCCGCCTGCTGCTTGAGGTGGCCATCGATGAGGGCATTGATGGGACTCTGGTTCAGGCGGGCGAAGGCGCTGGCCAGCCGACCATTCGCCATCTTTCCTTCCTGCATGTCGTCCAGGGCCAGGGGGGCCAGCATCTGCGCCATGTCCACCAGGGTATCTTCGGTGGCGCTGCGTACCCCGGGCTTGATCTCCTCGACGAAGATCTCCAGCACGAACCAGGCAGCTAGGGCGAAGATCAGCACCAGGCCGCACAGCAGTTGCAATCCGATTCTCATCTCATTCCCCTGCCGATGCCCGGCCACCCCGAGTTCATGCCAGCTCCAGACTGTAGCCCAGCCCGCGGTGGGTCAGGATCAGGTTGGCGTCAGGGTCCCGCTCCCGCAGCTTGGCTCTCAGGGTCTTGATGTGGGTGTCGACGGTGCGATCCAGACTCTCTTCCGCATCCTGCCACACCAGATCCATCAGCTGCTGGCGGGAGTAGACCCGACCCGGCGCCTGCATCAGGGTCTTGAGCAGCAGGTACTCATAGCGGGTGAGCGTCAGGGGCTGGCCCAGGAAGCAGATTCGTGCCCGCTCCTCGTCCAGGGCGAGTGGCTGTATCGGCTGGGAGGGGGCGGGCTGGCTGCGGCGCAGGATGACCCGCACCCGGGCGCACACCTCACGGGGCGAGAAGGGTTTGGCCACATAGTCGTCTGCCCCTATCTCCAGCCCGATCAGCCTATCTATCTCCTCGCTGCGGGCGGTGAGAAACATCAGGGGAATATCGGTCAGTGCCCGCACCCGCTTGCACAGTTCGAAACCGCTGATGTCCGGCAGCCCCACATCCAGGATCAAAAAATCCGGTCGCGTCTGTTCCAGTCGCGCCAGCAACGGCTGACCGAGGGGGAACCACTCCACCTCGAAACCATCGGTCTGCAGGGCATAGAGCAGGGTATCGGCAATGCTGGCTTCATCTTCCACCAGCCAGATGAGTCGTTTTTGCATGGCGTCCTCGTCGCAAATCGGTTCCTCATTCTGGCATCGAACCAAATCGGATCCTATTTGCCGTTTGATTTTTCCCGAAAAGGCATTAATATTTCGCAATTCTTTCGAATCGAAACTTATAAATGACCAAACGCAACACACAGCAGCGCCGTCACACCATAGTGAGTCTGGTGCAGGATCAGGGGGAAGTCAGCGTCGATGCCCTGGCCAAACACTTCGCCACCTCCGAAGTGACCATCCGCAAAGATCTGGCGGTGCTGGAGACCGGTGGCCTGTTGCTGCGTCGCTACGGCGGTGCCGTTCCCCTCCCCAGCGAGATGGTGGTGGACAGCAACCCGGAACAAGTTTCGAATCGAAAGCTGGCCATTGCCCGCGCCGCCGCCGAGCGGATCCGCGATCACAACCGCGTCATCATCGACAGCGGCAGCACCACCAGCGCCATGATCCCCATGCTGGGCAACAAGCGCGGCCTCATCGTCATGACCAACTCCCTCAATGTGGCTGGTGCCCTGCGCGAGCTGGAAAACGAGCCCACCCTGCTGATGACTGGCGGGACCTGGGATCCCCATTCCGAATCCTTCCAGGGGCAGGTGGCGGAGCAGGTGCTGCGCTCCTATGACTTCGACCAGCTCTTCATCGGCGCCGATGGCATCGACCCGGAGCGGGGCACCACCACCTTCAACGAGCTGGTGGGCCTCTCCCGGGTCATGGCCGAAGTGTCGCGGGAGGTCATCGTCATGGTGGAGTCGGAGAAGATCGGCCGAAAAATCCCCAATCTCGAGCTGCCCTGGTCCGGCATCCATACCCTGGTGACCGACGAGGGGCTGAGCAATGCGGCCAGAGAACAGATTCAGGCCAGGGGGATCACGCTGATTTGCGCCCCCGTGGCCGTGTGACCTGAACAAACCATTATCCAACCGAATTAACGTCTTACGTTTCAAGGAGAAGTCTATGTGTGGCATCGTCGGGGCCGTCGCCCAACGTGATGTGGCTGAAATCCTGGTAGAGGGCCTGCGCCGTCTGGAATACCGTGGCTACGATTCGGCCGGTGTCGCCGTGTTCAGCGCCAACCAGCCGCTGCAGCGGGTGCGTCGCCTCGGCAAAGTGGCCGAACTGGCCAAGGCACTGGAAGAGCAGCCCGTCCACGGTGGTACCGGCATTGCCCACACCCGCTGGGCTACCCATGGCGAGCCGTCCGAGCGCAATGCTCACCCCCACGTCTCCGAGCATATCGTGGTGGTGCACAACGGCATCATCGAGAACCACGAAGAGCTGCGGGAAGAGTTGAAGGCGCTGGGCTATGTCTTCAGCTCCGACACCGACACCGAAGTGATCGCCCACCTGGTGCACCACGAGCTGAAATCCGCCCCCAGCCTGCTGGTGGCCATGCAGATAGCGGTGAAGCAGCTGCGCGGCGCTTACGGCACCGTGGTGATGGACAGCCGTGACGACAGCCGCGTGGTGGTGGCCCGTTCCGGCTCCCCCCTGGTGATCGGCCGCGGCATCGGCGAGAACTTCATCGCCTCCGACCAGATGGCCCTGCTGCCGGTGACCCGCCGCTTCATCTTCCTGGAAGAGGGTGACGTAGCCGAAGTGACCCGCCGCGACGTGCACATCTTCGATACCCACGGTGAGGCCGTGATGCGCGAGGAGCTGGAGTCCGAGCTCTCCCACGATGCCGGTGACAAGGGCGAATACCGACACTACATGCTCAAGGAGATCTACGAGCAGCCCAAGGCCATCACCAACACCCTGGAAGGCCGCCTGGGCAGTGATCACGTGGTGGTCGAGTCCTTCGGCAACGGCGCCCGCGCCATTTTCGACAAGGTCGAGCACGTCCAGATCGTCGCCTGCGGCACCTCCTACAACTCCGGCATGGTGGCCCGCTACTGGTTTGAAGAGATCGCCGGCGTCTCCTGCGACGTGGAGATCGCCTCCGAGTTCCGCTACCGCAAGTCGGTGGTGCGCCCCAACAGCCTGCTGGTGACTCTTTCCCAGAGCGGAGAAACCGCCGATACCCTGGCCGCCCTGCGCCTGGCCAAGGAATCCGGTTACATGAGCTCCCTGGCCATCTGCAACGTACCGGGCTCCTCCCTGGTGCGCGAATCCGACCTGGCCTTCATGACTCGGGCTGGTGCCGAGATCGGGGTGGCGTCCACCAAGGCGTTCACCACCCAGCTGGCCGGTCTGCTGATGCTGGTGGCCTCCGTCGGTCACTGCCGTGGCAACCTGAGCGCCGCCGCCGAGGCCGAACTGGTCAAGGCGCTGCAAGCCCTGCCTGTGCGTATCAAGGAGAGCCTGGCCCTGGCCAAGCAGATCGAGACTCTGGCCGAAGAGTTTGCCGACAAGCACCACAGCCTGTTCCTCGGTCGTGGCAGCCAGTACCCCATCGCCATGGAAGGGGCGCTCAAACTCAAGGAGATCTCCTACATCCACGCCGAGGCCTATGCCGCCGGTGAGTTGAAGCATGGCCCGCTGGCGCTGATCGATGCCGAGATGCCCATCATCGTCGTGGCGCCGAACAACGATCTGCTGGAGAAGCTCAAGTCCAACGTGGAAGAGGTGCGTGCCCGTGGCGGTATCCTCTATGTGTTCGCCGATGCGGACGCCGGGTTCAAGAGCGACGAGACCATGCGGGTGATGAGCCTGAACCACGTGGAAGAGATGATCGCGCCGATCGTCTATACCGTGCCGTTGCAGCTGCTCTCCTACCACGTCGCCCTCATCAAGGGCACCGACGTGGATCAACCGCGCAACCTGGCCAAATCCGTGACTGTGGAATAAGCCGTCGCCGGAAATGAAAAAAGAGCCGCATTGCGGCTCTTTTTGTTTTGGCAAAACAGGCTACGACAGCCGCAGGTTGGTGATGGTGACGTCGTCCAGGGAAGGCACAATGATGCCGCTGGAGATGCTCTTGGCGATCGCCTGGTTGCGGTTGCGCGAGTCCGTCTTGTTGGTGACCTGATTGAGGTGGAAGTTCACGGTTCGCTCGCTGATGCCGAGGATGGTGGCGATCTCCCAGGAGGTCTTGCCCTCGCTGGCCCAGAACAGGCACTCCTTCTCCCGATCCGACAGCTCGGCCAGGTATTTCATCAGGTCTGGCCTGGCCTTGATGAGGGTCAGGGCCGAGTTGAAGATGTAGCTGGCGCAGAATGACAGCAGGGGAACGTTTTCAAACATCAGATCGGAATTGGACTTCTCCTTGCTGATGAAAGAGAGGATGCCGTGTTCCCCCTGCGGCGTGTGCAGCGGGAAGGAGACGCCGTTCCTCACCCCGAAGTCGGCGGCGAGGTTCATCACCTCCCTGCTGGCGCTGGGCAACCAGGGGGCATCGCAATCGAGCTTGTTCCAGAAGATGGGCTGGGTCTGCTTCAGTCCCAGGAAGACGACCGGATCCTGGGTCAGGTAGTGCCGTTCCGAATAGGCATCAAACCAGCTGGTGGGGCAGTTGTTGAACAAGGCCACATGGGATTTCTGCATGCTGATAGGGAAAATAATCAGCAAACGGAAGTAATCAAACCCCATCTGATGACTGAAGCGCTCCAGTTGTTGCTGGATCTCGCTGGTCTTCTTCGCCTTGGTGAACCGATCTATGTGTTCCCAGATCGCATCGTTAAACATGTAAGTCTCCTTTTTCGATCACTTATCTTGCTGATCGAAAAGACATTTTTTAGTTATTTAAAATGGTGTTGCGACTACCAACGCCAGTTATTCCCGTACTTGTCTAAAAAGTATCCTGTTTTTTCGGCCAGAGGCCAAGAAAATCATCTGATTGCCAGTGACCCTACTCTTTGAGACAATGAGAATAGTTATCATTGTTAAGATTTATATCATGAACAAGTTTTGGGGTTTGGCCTTGTTGCCACTGTCAGTCCACTTTGCTGCTGGCGCCGACGAGCTGGTTGCACCGGCACTGAAAAACAGCATCGCCGCCGGGAAAGCCTCCCAGCTGCGTGTGGAGAAAGCCGCCGATGGCGCCGTCGCCGCCAGGATTGAGCTGCAAAATGCCCAACTACAACTGCGGGATCTGGAAGCCTACAACCGCTACATGCAGTCTCTGGTGGCCGATCAGCAAAACGAGCTGGGCAAGCTGAACCAGCAGTTGGAGGCGGTACAGGAGACCAGACAGGGGCTTGTCCCCCTGATGCTGCAGATGCAAGCCGATCTGGAACAGCTGGTACAGGATGACATCCCGCTGCGCAGGGAGGATCGTCTGGCGCGGGTTGCTGCCTTGAAAGCGACACTGGCCAGAGCCGATGTGAGCGAGGCGGAGAAGTTCCGCCAGCTATTGCAGGCCTATCAGATTGAAGCCGAATACGGCAGCAGGCTGGACCATTATTCCGCCGAGCTGGTGCTGGATGGCGCACCGCGCCGGGTCGACGTGCTGGCACTGGGCCGGGTCTCCCTGCTGGCGATGACCGCCGATCGCTCCCAGGCGTGGCGCTGGTCTGCCGAGCACAAGCAGTGGCAAGCCCTCGACGGCCAGTGGCTCTCCCCCATCGCCGAGGCGTTGGAAATGGCTGCCGACAAGAAAGTTCCCCAGTTGTTGAATGTCCCCCTTTCCGTCAGCCGTGGTCAGGAGGCCCAGTCATGAGCGTCACCATGAAGTGGTTACCCCTTGCCCTCGCCCTCTCTCTGGGCACCACAGCCGCCGTGGCCGAGGAAGCCTGGCAGCAGCAGGAACAGGCCCGTGAACAGAAGGCTCAGCAGGATCTGGCGTCTGTCTCCAGGGAGCTGAGCACTGCCCGTACCAAGCTGGCCGAGGCCCAGCGCCTGAGCAAGGCGCTGGCCAGCCAGTTCGCGGCCAATGAAAAGCAGCTGGTGGAGCTCAATACCCAGTGGGAGCAAGCCTCCGGCGACATGAACGAGATCTTTGCGGTCACCCGTCAGGGGGCCAGCGATGCGGTCAAGCTGCTGAGCGAATCCGCCGTCGAGGGCCAGTATCCTGATCGCCTCGCCCCGCTGAAAACCATGGCACAGGATAAACAGGTGCCGGATCGCGCCGCCCTTGCCCTGCTGCCAGCCACCTTGCTGCAGGAGATCCGCGAATCGGGCCGGGTTGCCCAGTTCAACGGCAAGGTGCTCGATGCCCAGGGCGTTGCCAGCGAGCAGACGTTGACCCGGATCGGCAGCTTCGCCCTGCTGGGCGATGCTGGTTTCTTGCAACCGGGGGCCGAAGGCCTGAGTCCGGTGCTGGGCCTGCCAGGCAGCGTGCTTTCCGCTGTGGCCGCTTATCAGGGTCAGGAGGGAGAAGCGTTGCCGCTGGATCCCTCCCACGGTGTTCTGCTCGATATGCTGGCCCAGGCGCCCACCTTCTGGCAGCAAGTCCAGCAGGGAGGCCAGGTCGGCGCCATCATCGTGCTGCTGGCAGCCATCGGCCTGGGGATCGCTGGAGTACGGCTGTGGAGCCTCTCTCGCGAACTGGGTCGGGTTCGTCGCCAACTCAAGAGCGGTGAATATCATGCCGACAACGCCCTCGGCCGGGTGCTGACGGTGGCTGACAAGCATCCAGAACTGAGCATGGAGACCCTCGAACTGCGTCTGGATGAGGCGATCCTGCAGGAGACCCCTCGCCTGGAGCGCGGCATCGGCATGGTCAAGGTGATCGCGGCCATCGCCCCCATGCTGGGTCTGCTTGGGACAGTGACCGGTATGATCGGCACCTTCCAGGCCATCACCCAGTTCGGTACCGGCGATCCCAAGATCATGGCGGGCGGCATCTCCATGGCCCTGGTCACCACGGTGCAGGGTCTGGTAGCGGCCATTCCGCTGATCCTGGCCCACAGCCTGTTGCAGTCCCGTTTCACCGAGCTCTCCAACGTGCTGGAACAGCAGGTGGCCGGGATCCTGGCTGAGCGGGCCGAAAGCAATGGTGACAGGGTGGAGCGGGTAGCATGATGCTCGACATCTGGCAGCAGTTGCAGAGCTTCATGGGCCGTGGCGGCCCGGTGCTCTGGGTCATTCTGGCCTTGCTGGTGCTGATGTGGATTCTGATGATCGAGCGGCTGCTCTACCTCAACTTGGGGTTTGCACCGTTGCAGCGTCAGCTGCTGGGCCGCTGGCAGGCGCGTCGCGAGCGTCACAGCTGGCACGCTCGCGCGATTCGCGGGCGCTGGCTGGCAGAAGTGGAGCTGGCGCTCAACCGTCATCTGATCTTCATCCGCACCCTGGTGGTGCTCTGCCCCATGCTGGGGTTGCTGGGTACAGTGACCGGCATGATAGGCGTATTCGATGCGCTGGCTGCGGCCAACCGCTTTAACCCGGAGAGCATGGCGGGCGGGATCTCCCGCGCCACCATCCCCACCATGGCAGGCATGGTGGTGGCCCTCTCCGGCGTGTTGTTACTCAGCCGGCTCGAGAGTCAGGCCAAGCGTGCGCTGGCCAAGACCCGGGACGGCCTGCGAGAAGAGAAGGTAATGCAATGAGACGGCAATCCAAACGCCAGCGCGATGAAGTGCAGATCGACATGACCCCCATGCTGGATATCGTCTTCATCATGCTGATCTTCTTCATCGTGACCACCTCCTTCGTACGCGAAGCCGGGCTTGAGGTACACAGACCCCAGGCCAGCCAGGCCAAGGCGCAGAAATCGTCCAGCATCATGCTAGCGATCGGCGCTCAGGGGCAGATCTTCCTCGACCGCAAACAGGTGGATGTGGAGCGGGTGCAGGCCACCCTCGCCCGACTGTTGGCGGAGCAGCCCGAGGCAAGCCTGGTGATCCAGGCCGATGAACGGGTACCCCACGGCAAGGTGGTGCGGGTGATGGATGAAGCCAAGGCGGCAGGCATCGCCAACATCGCCGTGGCGGTGGCACCGAAATGAAACACAAGTTGATGAGCCTGGGACTGGGGATCGCCCTCAGTCTGGGCATCCTGTTGTTCATGGCCACCCTGGTGGAGCCGCCCGGAGGGGAGAAGGCGACCACAGAGCAGAAATCCATCGTCATCAACATGCAGAACGAGGTGACCGAGGTACAGGTGCGTGAGCGGCCGGTACCCCAGGAGCCGGAACCCCTGCCGGAGCCGCCTGCCGCGCTGGCCTCGACACCGATGACCATGCCGGCGGCGGCCCCGTTGTCTTCGGTACAACCGAGCCTGGATCTGGTCTCGACCCTGAGTGCGGTACAGGTCTCTGCCCCTGGCGTGGCGACCAGTCCCACTCCGGTCGCGAGCGGCAATTTCCATGGTCAGCAGCAGGGCGCTGGAATCGGTGCCGGTGACCTCTTGATGCCACTGCAACGGGTTGAGCCTGTTTATCCCTACCGGGCCCAGCAGGCCGGCATCGAGGGGTCCGTGACCCTGCGTTTCAGCGTCGATGCCGATGGGCGGGTACAGGATGTGGAGGTGGTCGAGGCCAAGCCGAAGCGCCAGTTCGAGCGAGCGGCCATTCAGGCGATCAACAAGTGGCGCTATCAGCCGAGGCCGGGCGCCACCGACAAGCTGGTGCAAGTCATCACGCTCAAATTCAAATTGGAGTCATAACCATGTTGCGGATCTGGATCTGTCTGCTGGCCCTGGTCAGCCAAGCCTGTCTGGCGATGGAGGTGAGCCCTCATTTCTCCCGCCAGCTGGAGCCCGTGATGAAGCTCTATCAATCCGGCCAGTGGCAACAGGCCCAGAGCAAGGCGGCTGTGCTCAAACCCGGTTCCGAGGCTGAGCACGCCTGGCTGGCGCAGTTACAGGCCTCTCTGGCCGCCAACCTGCAGCAGACCGCGCAGGCGAGTCGCTACGTGGAGCAGGCTCTGGCCTATAAAGAGTGGCCAGAGCAGCAACGACTTCAGTTGTTGCGTCTGCGAGGGGATATCCAGGCCCAGCAATCCAACTGGTCCGGCGCCATCGCCAGCTACAAGGCCGCATTGGCCATCAAGGCTGACGATGCCTTGCGTCTGCGCTTGGCTGGCCTCTATTACCACAACAAGCAGTACGGCGAGGCAGCCAGCCAGAGTGAACAACTGTTGAAGAAAAGCTGGCAGAAGCAGGCAGCCATCATCCGCCTCTCCGCCCTCACTGCATTGCAGCGTTACGGCGTGGCTGCGGATCAGGCCGAAGAGTTGATCCGCCGCGAGCCGAAAGAGAGCAAGTGGTGGCAGCAGGCTGTGTCGCTCAATCTCTCCGCCAAGCGTGGTGATCGAGCGCTTGCACTGCTGCAAACTGCCATCGACCGTCAACTGATGGATGATGCTGCCGCCCGCAACCAGCTGATCCGCCTGTATGCCTGGCAGGGACTGCCCTATCGCGGTGCGCGTCTGCTGGAGTCTGCCATGGCCAAGGGACAGATGAAGCAGAGCGCCGAGAATCGCCAATTGCTGGCCCAGTTGTGGGAAGGGGCACGTGAGTGGCCGAAGGCTGTGGACAGCTGGCAGCTGCTTGCCCGGGAACATGCTCACCCCAAGGCCGCCATGCGTGCCGCCGAACTGCTGCTGCAACAAGGCAAGACGGATGCCGCCATGACCCAGCTCGCGGCCATCAAGTCAGTGAAGGGAGAGCAGGGCAACAGAGCCAAGGCCCTGCTGGTGCAGGCACACCTCAATAAAGAACAATATGCTCAGGCGCTGGTGTTGGCTCGCGAGCTGCAACAGCAGAACAACTGGCAAGACAGGGCGACCAGCTGGGTCAACTACATTCAGGCCCAGACTGACGGTATGAACAAAAAAGCGGCATGAAACTGGGGTAAACTCTCATTTCATGGGGTTTAGCCTGCTTTTTCAGCAAACGAGCGCATTTTTACAAAAAGCTCTTGTCATCGCGGCGCGGCTCCCTATAATGCGCCCCTACCAGCACGGCGGACCACGCCGAACTGATGAGCCAGCTTCCTAGCGAAGTGGGCGCCGAAAGAAAAGC
>NZ_JBFODJ010000055.1:0-13213 GCF_040908265.1 Aeromonas sp. R5-1 | reverse complement strand
GCAGGAACCCGGTACTGCGCGAGCAGCTATCACCCAGTAATGGGAATCCCCCTCCTGTGACGCGAAGCGCTAAGGTGGGGGAGGATGTCAAGCTCAGCTTCAGCTCGCGCACATAGTGAGCCACCGTCTAGCCGTCTCATGCAGGAATACCCGTTGCAACTGCCAGCGAGACCAGCAGCTCTGCCGGGCCAGCGCCTCCAGGGAGAGCGGCTGATCCAGATTGGCATGGATGTAGTCGAGCACTCGCTCGATGCGGGTGAGGTGGGCGCGCGCCTCGGGTGCCGGCTCACGGAGTGGGTGGGGAGAAGTCGGTGTCATGATGCGCTTGAGACCACGCCAGCAGAGGGCGCTCTGGCCCGGGAGGGCCACATTAAACAGGGGTGTCGCGCCGACCGCAAGGCCGGCGCACCGCCTGGCTATTCATCCCGCCCCGCTCAGGGTAGACGGCTCTGGCCATGCTCGGCAAAGTGGCTGCGAAGGGCGCTGATCACCCGCCGCACCTTCTCCGGGATCTCCCGCTGGGGGGTGATGGCATGGATCTCCATGGGAGGGGCCAAAAAGCCCGGCAGCAGCACGAGCAATCGACCGGTGGCGATATCTTCTTCTATTTCACCTTCCGGTTGCAGCGAAATCCCCTGCCCTGCCAGGGTGAACTGGCGCAGGGGCAAGACGTTGTTGCACAGCACCCTGGGCTTGGGCTTGATCTTGTGGACCTCCCCCTTCTCGTCCAACAGCAGTATCCCACCCCCCAGCATGTCCGAGGCCAGCCAGTCGTGGGCCAGCAGATCCGCCGGGCTGCGCGGCGTGCCCTTGCGTGCCAGATAGGCGGGCGAGGCACACAGCAGCATCCGGGTCTGACCCAGTCTGCGCGCCACCAGGGTGGAATCTTCAAGCGTGCCGACCCGCAGCGCCACGTCGATGCGATCCTTGATGAGATCCCGCTTCTCGTCGTCGGCAATGATCTGGATGCCCAGGCCCGGGTGCGCCTGCAGCAGCGGCGAGAGCGCCCGCGCCAGGGGCTGGCCCGCCATCCCCACCGGCGCGGTGATCCGCACTTCTCCGAGCAGGCTGTCGCGCACCTCCGAGAGGCGCAGCTCGGTGTCGTTCAGGGTCTGCTGCAACGACTGGCAACCCTGCCACACCACTTCCCCCGCCTCGGTCAGGCTGAGGCGGCGGGTGGAGCGGTGCAGCAGGGGCAGGCCGAGCTGGCTCTCCAGTTGACTGATATGCTGGCTGACGGCAGACGGGGTCATGCCGAGGGCCTTGGCGGCGCCGGTCATGCTGCCCGCCTCCACCACGGCGGCGAAGATGGCGTAGCGTCTGAGCTGATCCATTATGAAGCCCTGCTTACAAGTGAATGCAATTTTAAGTGGATTATTAAATCACACTCGGGGGCGTAGGATAGCCCCATTCCCACAGTGAAGGAGAATTCCCATGAAGATTGCCCTCATCGGTGCCAGCGGTTTTGTCGGTTCAGCCATCCTCCAGGAGGCCGTCAGCCGCGGTCATCAGGTCACCGCCATCGTGCGTGACGTGAGCAAGGTCGCCGCTCACCCGCAAGTCACCACCGTGGCGGTGGACGCCCAGGACAGCCAGGCACTGGCCGGGGTGCTCAAGGGGCACGATCGGGTGATCAGTGCCTACAACCCGGGCTGGAGTGCCCCGGACATCTACGATCAGTACCTCAAGGGGGCCAGCGCCATCGTGGCCGCCGCCAACGACGCCGGGAGCTGGCTGCTGGTGGTCGGCGGTGCCGGCAGTCTGGAAATCGCCCCGGGCGTGCAGCTGGTGGACACCCCGGAGTTCCCGGCAGAGTGGAAGCAAGGGGCCCTCGCGGCCCGGGACGGTCTCACCGCCCTTCGCCGGGAAACCACCCTCGACTGGCGTTTCGTCTCCCCACCCGTGTTCCTCGAACCCGGCGAGAAGCGCGGCGGTTACCGCCTTGGCACGGATCAGGTGTTGTTCAGCGGCGAGCAGCCCGCGGGGATCACGGTCGGCGATCTGGCGGACGGGGTGCTGAACGAGGCGCAAGCACCGGCTCACCTGCGCCAGCGTTTCACCCTGGGTTATTGAGGAAAGGCGCGCCAGCAACCCTTCCCATGACAGTCACACGGAGGGAGGCGGATGCCTCCCTCCGCCTTTTCTCTCCCGCGTCTATCCCGTCACGCCAATGTCGCTCTCACCCGGTACGGCAGATCGCCGCCTGAGCCGCCCGTTGCTCGTTCCATTCGCTCAAGTCCGAATTACATTTCGAATTTTGTATATAACTAAGAATATTTTGTTGCTTCCACCTTATAACCTCGAACAGTAGCATCACCCTCAACCCAAACGGCGCCACTCAAGAAGAGTGCGCCCCGGTTTCGCAACACCCCGCACGCCGGGGCACGCAGACCCCGTTCACGGAAAGTGAGGAGATGCCCATGACCACCCCATCATTGCCGATCATCGATCTCGCCGCCCTCAAGGGCACCTCGGCTGCACGCAGCCAGATGCTGGCGCAGCTTGGTCAGGCCGCCCGCGAAGTGGGCTTTTTCTATCTGGTGGGCCATGATCTGAGCGAATCGGCGCGCCAGGAGACCCTGGCGCTCGCCGCCCGCTTCTTCGCCCTGCCACTTGAAGAAAAACGGGCGGTGCAGATGGTCCACTCCCCCCACTTTCGCGGCTACAACCAGGTGGGGGCAGAGCTCACCCGGGCACGGCCGGATCTGCGGGAGCAGTTCGATATCATGAATGAGGCCCAGGCCCTGCCTGTGGCGCACATTCGTGAACCCTGGCAGCGCCTCATCGGCCCCAATCAGTGGCCCGCCGCCCTGCCCGAGATGAAAACACGGCTGCTGGCATGGCAGGATCGACTGAGCGACATCACCCTCACCCTGCTGAACGCCTTCGCAGAGGTGCTGGGGCAGCCCGCCGGAGTATTTGATGAGAGCATTCGCGGTGCCCCCTACCAGCACATGAAGCTCATTCACTACCCCGGACAACCGGAAGGCAGCAGTGGTCAGGGGGTAGGTGCCCACAAGGATCCCGGCTACCTGACCCTGGTGATGCAGGACGATCACTCCGGGCTCGAGGTGGAGACGGCAGATGGCTGGATCCCCGCGCCCCCCCTGCCGGGCGCCCTGGTGGTCAACATCGGCGAGCTGCTGGAGCTCGCGTCCGACGGCTACCTCAAGGCCACCCTGCACCGGGTGGTGAGCCCGCCTCCCGGGGTATCGCGCCTCTCCTGCGCCTTCTTCATGGCGGCAAGGCTGGATGCGACTGTGCCACTGCTTAGCCTCTCCCCCGAGCTGGCGGCACTGGCCGAAGGGCCCCAGAGCGATCCCGCCAACCCGCTCTTTTATCAGGTGGGGGAAAACGTGCTCAAGGGGAGGCTGCGCTCCCACCCGGATGTGGCGGCCCGCCACTATGCAGGCGAGCCGCAGCGCGAGCCAGCGCTAGCCTGACAACACCGCCACACCACATTAGAAAAGGGGCGCGACGGCGCCCCGGATAACACAAGCAGTCGGGCAACAGCCTGGCAATGACGGAGTACAAAAATGAAATTCAAGACCATGAGCGTGCACAGCGGCCAGCGGATCGATCCCCAGACCGGCGCCCTCACCACCCCGCTCTACCAGAGCAGCACCTTCAGCTACTTCAACGCCCAGGCGGGCAAGGAGCGCTTCGCCGGTCAGGCGCCCGGCTTCATCTACAGCCGCTTTGGCAACCCCACCACTGCCGAACTGGAGCAGAAGCTGGCAGCCCTCGAAGGTGCAGATGAGGCACTGGTGGTGGCCAGCGGCATGGCGGCGGTGAGTGCCATCATGTATGCCCTGGCAGACAGCGGTGATGAAGTGGCCTATATCGGCCCCCTCTACGGCGGCACCGATGCCTTCCTCAAGCAGACCTTCAGCCGCGCCGGCATCAAGATCACCGCCTACGAGAGCGATCAGGCGCTGCTGGCCAACATCCGCCCCGCCACCAAGGTGGTACTCTTTGAAACCCTGACCAATCCCACCCTCAAGGTGGTGGATCCGCGGGTGGTGGTGGAGGCGGCCCGCAAGGTGGGCGCCATCACGGTATGTGACAACACCTTCCTCACCCCCTACCTGCTGCGCCCGCTCGAGCTTGGCATCGACATCGTCATGCACAGCGGCACCAAGTATCTGGGCGGTCACGGCGACATCATCGCCGGGGTGGTGGCGGGTCGTCATGAGCTGATGAAGTCGATTCGCACCGTGGCCCTCAAGCACATCGGCTCTCCCATCGGCCCACAGGAGGCCTACCTGCTGCAACGGGGGGTCAAGACCCTTCCCCTGCGCATGGATGCCCACCTGCACAACGCCCAGAAGGTGGCCGAGTTCCTGGATGCCCACCCGGCGGTGAAGAAGGTGATCTACCCGGGCCTTGCCAGCCATCCGGGCCACGATGCCCTCGGCGCCTTCGCCAGCGGCTTTGGCGGCATGGTGAGCATCGAGCTGGAAGGCGGGTTTGAGCGCTGCGCCACCCTGCTCGACAACCTGCAACTCTTCGTGCAGGCGGTGAGCCTCGGCGATCTCGAGAGCCTGGCCTGCCATCCGGCCAGCACCACCCACGCCGCCATGGACGAGGCGAGCCGCCTCGCCGCCGGAGTCAATGACGATCTCATCCGCTTCAGCATCGGGGTGGAAGACGCCGACGATCTGATTGCCGATCTGGCCGCCGCCCTGGCCCTCCTCTGATATCCAGTGGCGATCCGGGCGAATGACGCAATAAAAAAAGGGAAGGCAATGCCTTCCCTTTCTCTATTTCTGCCCGGCGCCCTCATCAGGCGTCGTGGTAATCCTGGCAGGCGCTCAGGGTGTTCTCCATCAGGCTGGCGACCGTCATGGGGCCCACGCCCCCCGGTACCGGCGTGATGAAGGCGGCGTGATTGCGCGCGGTCTCATACTCCACATCTCCCACCAGGGAGCCGTCCGCAAGGCGGTTGATGCCCACGTCGATCACCAGGGCACCGGGTTTGACCCACTCCCCCGGAATGAAGTTGGGCTTGCCCACCGCCACGACCAGCAAGTCGGCCCGGCGCACCTGGGTCTCCAGATCCTGGGTGAAGCGGTGACAGGTGGTGGTGGTGCAACCGGCCAGCAGCAGCTCCAGCGTCATGGGACGCCCCACGATGTTGGAAGCCCCGACCACCACCGCATGCAGACCGTGGGTCTTGACGCCGGTGGTCTCGATCAGGGTCATGATCCCCTTGGGTGTGCAGGGTCGCAGCGCCGGGATGCGCTGGGCCAGACGACCCACGTTGTAGGGATGGAAGCCATCAACGTCCTTGTCGGGACGAATGCGCTCCAGCACCTGGGTGGTATCGCAGTGGGCCGGCAAGGGCAACTGCACCAGGATGCCGTCTACTTCCGGATCCTCGTTGAGCTGGTCGATCAGGGACAGCAGCTCCGCTTGTGTCGCCGTGGCGCTGAGGTCATAGGAGCGGGAGACAAATCCCACCTCTTCACAAGCGCGACGTTTGCTGCCCACATAGACTTGGGAGGCCGGATCCAGCCCCACCAGGATCACCGCCAGACCCGGTGCCCGTTTCCCCTGCGCCAACCGCTGTTGGACTTGCGCGGCGACCTGATTGCGAATCGTTTGCGCAACCTGTTTTCCATCAATGATTTTGGCAGACATCGTTCTTCACTCACCATGTGTTCAACTGCGGCGCATTGTCGCATTTTTTTGGCGCGGGTGTTAGCGGCTCTCGCAGGGAGGGCAATAAGTAGGCACTTGAATTTACTGGCGGAAAAAGTCATTGACGCTGACTTTGGCGCTTGGGTATGATGCCCGCCCGTTGCCCAGTGGTGCCGCCGAAGGTATGCTGGATGGCGAATTTTCGGTGATTAGCGCAGCCCGGTAGCGCATCTGGTTTGGGACCAGAGGGTCAAAGGTTCGAATCCTTTATCACCGACCAGGTTCATCGGGAAATCCCCGGATTTCTTGATACAACGCGCCCTTAGCTCAGTCGGATAGAGCAACGGCCTTCTAAGCCGTGGGTCGCAGGTTCGAATCCTGCAGGGCGCGCCATTTAAAATGTGTTTTAAATCATTGAGTTATTGATGAAGAGTGTGACTTATCGTCCATTCGGCAGATTATCTCAGGATGACCTTGGCCAGGCCTTGGCAGACACAAAATGGCGATGATTTCAGTGGTGGTTGTAGCTCAGTTGGTAGAGTCCCGGATTGTGATTCCGGTTGTCGTGGGTTCGAGCCCCATCAGCCACCCCATTATTTCTCTGTTGTTGCTATCTGTTGCGTAAGAAAGGCTTTAATATGGCCAGCAACTCATCTGCAAGGCAGACTTCGCGCTATTTATGCGCGGCGATAAACCGGCCCCGCGCCAGTTTTTTTGTTTTAGCGAACAAAATAACGCCTATGGAGGCGGCCTATGTCTCTTCGTAATCCAGCTCGCAAGCAGCCCGCTCGCCAGCCCTCCCCCACGACGGGTAACCCCGCCCTCGATCTCTTCCACCGCAACTGGCAAGCGCTCGAAAAGCTACAGGCAAAAATCGACAAGCAAACCCTCAACGGCCGCGATATCTATCAGCGCTTCACCAGCGACATCGAACCCCTTGAGCGTCAACAATGCGAGCTCATCTTTGCCCTCACCAAGCGACTGACCGACTTTACGGCTCGCAAGAGCTTTACCCAGTGGCAACGGGAGACCTTGCACCACTGGATCCACGATCTCATCAACTATCTCGAGTCCAATCCGTTTCGTGGCGAGATGGATTTGGCCCCCCTCTATCACCAAATCCAAACCAATACCGCCCTGCACATGGATGACGAACAGCTCGACTATCAGTGTGATGAACTTACCCATATGCTGATGGAAACTTGTGGTCACTGCCCCGAAGACATCGACACCTTGCGCGATATGGTCAAAAACCCCGCTCTGTTGCACGAGTACCTGATAAACGCGGCGAAGCAGAAAATGGCCAACGGGAGTGACACCGCTGGTGAGGAAGAGGATGCCCTCTTCGATGATGATGAGTTGTTTGCCGATGAGTCCCCCTTCGGCGCTGAGCAGCAAGATGCTTTTGCCCACACGCGCACCCGTCGTGAGCAAGAGGAAGAGATGCGCATCGAACAGCTGTTCAGCAAATCCAGCCTCAAGCAGCTCTATCGCAAGCTCGCCCTGGCGCTGCACCCGGATCGGGAACCCGACCCCGCCATGCAGGCGGAAAAGACCCGCATCATGGGCCAACTCAGTCAGGCTTGGGAAAACAAAGAGATGTTCACCCTGTTACAGCTGGCCCACGCTCACCTACCCGAGTTCGATAACCTGCTCAGTGACGAGAACCTCGCTTACCTCAACCCGATGCTGAAACGCCAGCTACGCGAGCTCGAAGTCAGCTACTACGGCGGGCAAGACGGGCTAATGGGCGCGGTGCTGCACAAATTCAAGCAATCATCCAAGAAAAAGACCGAGCAGGCCTTTGCCGAACATCGGGACTATTTGCTGCGTGATATCGACCACCTGACTGCCCAGCTGGCCGAGATCACCACCCTGCAGACCCTCAAACCCTATCTGGCGGCCCGCTGGGATCAGCAGCAAATAAGGTGGCGTGAGGAAGAGGACGATATGGAATGGCTGTTTCGGTAACGGCCAGCGCTGACCGACCATCTCCCCAAACAATCAAGGCGCCACTGGCGCCTTGATTGCTTTCACGCTGCTGGTTTTTACACTGCTTGTTTTTACACTGATCGTGCTATCGGATAGCCAGCCTTAAATCAGGGTCACCTGACGCGCTTTGGCATCAGGCGCCAGCGCCTGTTCCTCATCGTGGATAGTTGTGAAGGGCTCAGGGGAAATGGCGGCTGCCGATGCGATTTTGCGCTGCTGATATTGGGCCAGACGCAAGTCCAGCAGCTCTTGCACCATGCGATGCAGAGGATCGATATCCTCCTCACTCACCGCGAAGCGTGGGCAGAAGCGATCCTCCCTTACCTCGAACCAGTACTCCCCCTTGGCGCCTGGATTGCCGCCACTGCTGAACTTGATCGGATTGCTCTTCCAGTAACTGAGCCAAGCCGGGCTGTCGGCGCTCAGGGCTTGCTGCTTGACCGGTAGATCGAGGCGGGCCAGCTCGGGATGCCGCTCAAACAGGTAACGGGAGTGGCTGGCCAGCGCCGCCAAGGTGGGTGGCTCACGCAGGCCGTCGAGTTCGAGCAGCGCCAATAGCAGGATCAACTTGAAACTCTTGGTGAGCGCGGTGTGCTCCACCCCCGAACGCAGAAAGTCGCCGTGCCGGTTCAGCACGCGCAGCTCCTCCTCCCCCAGATCGCCCGCTTGGGCGAGCAGCTCAAACCAGCCCCCCTGTTTTTGGGTATCGAAACGCAGTTGCTCACCCAGCCGGACTGCCCAGGTTTGCCGCGCGGTGGGGCGATAGCCGAGGTGCTCTTTGAGGGTCTGATAGGTCTCAATCAGAGTCGGTTTCTGCTGCTTTTTTAACAGCGCCAGCAGCGGAAGCAGCTTGGGATCCAGATTGATAAAACAACCTGCCGCCAGCGGCATCGCCCTGTTTGCGTGCGTTGGTGGGCGGGTCAATTGCGTTTGCAGCAGCTGGGGCTTGTAGAGACACGCCTTGTGATTGCCCACCAGATCGATCACCACCAGGCGTTCTTTGCCTTGATAGAGGCGCAAGCCCCGCCCCAACTGTTGCAGGAACACGATGCGCGACTCGGTGGGGCGCAGCATCAGCACGGTATCGATGGCGGGCAAGTCGGTGCCTTCGTTGAACAAATCTACCGAGAAGATGATATCAAGCTCGGCGGCGGCCAGTTGCTCCAGGGCGGCTTGTCGCCCCTGGCGGGAGCCCGCATAGACGGCTATCGCCCGCACACCGGCTTGCTGGAAGACGCTGGCCATAAAATCGGCATGACGGGTCGAGATGCAGAAGGCCAGCGTGCGCTGCTGGCGTAAACGTCGCCACTGGCTAAGGGCGTGCTGAGCCCGCTTCTGACTGGCGAAGGCACTCTCCAGCGCATGGGGGTCAAACTGACCGTTGCGCCAAGGCAGCGCGGCATAGTCGACGGTGTCATCCAAAATGCCGTGATAGGTGAGCGGCACCAGCATCTTCTGCTCGATGGCGAGGGCCAGCCCCCGTTCAAAGACGAGATTGTTGTCGCACAGCGCCAGAATATCGGCCTGATCGGTGCGGTCAGGGGTCGCGGTCAGCCCGAGCAGGAAGCGGGGCTTGAAGTGGTTTAGCAAGCGCCGGTAGGAGGGTGAGGCGGCATGATGAAACTCATCGACCACCACGTAATCGAAGTGATCCGGTGCAAAGCGCAGCAGATGCTGACTCTTGCCCAGGGTCTGGATGGAGGCAAACAGCCAGTCGGCCTCATCCTGCTGCTGACCATGATAGAGGCCCGAATTTGCCCGCGGCACCATGTGCAAGAAGGTCTGGCGCGCTTGGGTCAGGATCTCCTCCCGATGGGCAACAAACAGCAGGCGGGCCGCCTGCATCTGGCGCACATCAAAAGCCGCGAGCCAAGTCTTGCCAAGGCCGGTCGCCATGACCACCACACCCCGTTTATGCCCCTGTGCCCGCGCGGCTTGCAGCGCCATCAGCGCCTCTTGCTGCACGCTGTTGGGGATGGGGGCTTCACGCAGCTGCTCAGCGCTGCTGCGATGATCCCCAGTGAGCACCCGCAACTCCCGCAGCGCGCTCTGCCGATAGCGAGCGAGGTAGCCATCGATCCAGTCGTGGGTAAGGGGCACGACCCGCGCGTCTTGCGCCAGCCGATCGATTTGAGCCGCGAGCTGACGCAGGCTGTGATGCGGCTCGCTGGGGCCGCTCGGCTCAGCCCTGAGCGACCAGTTCCACTCCAGCGACTCGGTGAGGGCGGCGGCAGAGATATTGCTGGAGCCGAGAAACGCCTGGCCACCGAGCACCGCTGGCGACCCTTCCTGGCCAACTTGCTCGCCTAGATACTGGGCTGCGTGCTGGACAAACAGATAGGACTTGAGGTGAAAGCCGCGATTGCCCTGACTCTGGTAGATCAGCGCGCAAGAGCGAGCGGGATCAAATTTAAGCAACTCGCGCAGCGCCACCGGCTGAGTCACCTCCAGATAGTCCGAGGTGATCACCCGAAGCCGTGCTCCTCGCGCCAACGCCTCGTGCAGGGCACCGCGCAACAGCACCAGCCCGCTTTGGCGAATAAAGGAGACACACAACTCGATGCGGCTACCCTCGCCACAACGGGCGATGGCGTCCAGCAGATGTGGCAACAGGGGATCGTTGAACTCCGGATCCCCCGCCTCTCCCCCGCTGATGAGCACGGGTGCACTCATGACCCGACCTTGCGCACGATGGCGTTAAGCCAACGCTCCTGCTCGCGGCCGGGGCGTCGATCCGCCGTCAGCCAAGTCTCGACCTCGCTCAGCGGCAACGGCGTGATCAGGGCGTGCAGCCCCGCCTCATCCAACTGGGTGAAGGCTCGGCCATCGCGCTCGGTCTCGTCTACCCCATATTTGAACGAGCAATAGAGCAGACCACCGTCGGCGAGTTGCTGGCACAGATGGGCCATTACGGCATCCAATTCGGCGCGGGGAACATGCAGCAGACTGGCACAGGCCCAGATGGCATCGACCGGCACGGGAGCCACAAACTGCTCGAAACGGCACAGTTGCACCGGCTGACCAAGCAGGCGCTCGGCACGCAGGGCCAGCTCCGCGCTGGCATCGAAGGCTGTGACCCGAAAACCTTGCTGATGGAAATACAGGCTGTCCCGCCCAGAGCCGCAGCCCGCATCGACGATATGAGCGCCGGCGGCGAGCAGAGGCAAGAAGCGCTGGTAAAGCGGTTGCATATCGACCGACAGCGTGCCTTCGACGAAGCTATCGGCGTGTTGGTTGTAGTAATCGATAGACATAGTAAGCAGGCACCTAGCAGAAAACGCCCAGATTAACAGAGAGATAGGGGTAAAAAAATCGAGTCAGCGCCATTTCAGACAATCCGCAGTACGGGAAGACCAACTGGCACCTTCTTCGCTATTCATAAATGCTCTATTGACCCTAACGGCGCTCAGTTCAAGCTATCAAAGGAGCGTCATTCTACCCCTCAGAGGGCGATTGCTCTATGAAGCCAGGTCACCAAAATCGATCATTTCTACTGTTTGGCCAAAATGCACGATGCGTCAGCGATTCATCTTGGCGGTCTCGCAGGTCAGAACTACAGCCTGAGTTCACTTTGCACCAAACACTGCTGGCGGTGTGCTCGGGCCATCGCACCTGACCTGCCCCAAGGAGTTGGTGCGACAGCGAGTGCCATTGGAGGACCGCAGGTTGCCGAGGCTATCTTTACGCCAGGTGACGGTCTCGCCGGTGCTGGGATTGCTGACCCGTACATTGCCTAGACTATCTTTGCGGTAAGTGGTGCCTTCGCTGCTGCGCACATTGCCGAGAGAGTCTTTGCGCCAGGTGGTGCCGCTTTGCGAATCCCTGACGTTGCCGAGACTGTCCTTGCGCAGGGTGCCGCTATTGCCATCATCACACTGGTAGCGGGTATTACCGAGGCTGTCTTTGCGATAGGTACAGTCGGCGGCCCCGGCACTCTGGACCACCAGCAGTAACAGGGCACCAGCTAACACGCCGAGCGGGGGTAACGAAGGTGACATAAACATGCTCCTTGGTTGGGGCTGACTGGGACTCTCTTCAAGCGGGTCCAGTATATGCCGCCTCAATACCCATGCCGATACTGGTTACATACACATGTCGCATTTTGGAGCAGATGCGGGGTGTCTGATCCGTCATTCCGCACCTGATTTTGCTATTTTCAGTGCTTGACGGCGATCGGCCGTTCTGATCTATTACTCTCTTTTGCAGGTAGATCATCATGGCCGCACCCGCTATCTCGATCCGTAACCTCGATCACCTTGGTTTGGTCGCCGCACTCTGCCAGGAACTGGGCATTGCCCGCATGATCGATGCCTTGCTCCCCAAAACCCCGCCTTTCAAGGTCTCACATGGTGAAGCCTTGGTCGCCATGATAGTGAACGGCCTCGGCTTTCACAGCAGCACCCTGCACATGTTCCCGCAATTCTTCGCTAACAAGCCGGTTGAGCGCCTGATTGGCCCCGGGATCTGTGCTGATGACCTCAATGATGATGTGCTCGGTCGCTGTCTCGATGCCCTCTTTGAGGCCGATGTCAGCGCCTTGTATCAGGTGATGGCGGCGCAAGTTGTCGAGCGGCTGGGGCTCAAAAGCACCGCAGTGCACCTCGATATTACCAGCTTCCACGTCGATGGCGCCTATGACTGTGCCGATGGGGATCTGGTCGGTAAGCTGCAACTGGTGCGTGGTTATAGTCGTGATCACCGGCCAGAGCTGAATCAAGTGATCCTTGAGCTCATCTGTGAAAATCAGGCTGGCCTACCTGTCTATATGCAGGCCCTGAGCGGCAATAGTAATGACACCAAAGCCTTTGCCCAGACCGTTCGTCGCCATTTGAGCAGTCTCAAGGCCGCGCAGGAGTGCCGTTATCTGGTCGGCGATGCCGCACTGTACTGCGCCGATACCTTGCAATTACTGGCGCAACAGCAGCAACTATTTGTGACCCGGGTGCCCGTCACTCTCAATGAGGCAAAGCAGGCCGTGGCAACCATAGGTGCACAACCGCTGACCGCTCTGGGCAATGGCTATCATGGCCGTTGGCAACACGCGAATTATGCCGGGGTCGCGCAACGTTGGTTGCTGGTGCGCAGCGAACAAGCCAGCCACCGCGAGCAGCAGACATTGGCCAAAAACCTGCTCAAAGACAGTACCCGCGAGCTCAAAGCCTTCGCCAAATTGTGTGCCCGACGCTTTGCTTGTGAGGCGGATGCCCAAGCTGAGTTGAGCTGTTTTACCGCCAGCTTGATGCTGCTGCAACTGGATGCCGAAGTGGTAGGTGAACCCGTTTATACAGGACGTGGCAGACCCAAGCGTGGCGAAGAGCCAATTGGCCATCAGTTTCAAATCACTGGGTTGGCGGCAACTAGCCTGGCTTGCGTTGAAGAGGCCCGCAACCAGACCGGGGTGTTCATCCTGGCGACCAATGACCACAGCGATACGCTGACCATGGCCGAACTTTTGGCCACCTATAAAGCGCAGCAGAATGTCGAACGGGGCTTTCGTTTTCTCAAGAGCCCGGAGTTTTTAACCTCCTCACTGTACCTGAAAAAGCCGGAGCGGATTGAAGCGTTGCTCATGGTGATG